>JAIRSO010000049.1 GCA_031255415.1 Oscillospiraceae bacterium | reverse complement strand
TTTTCGTTGCTCGCTAAGGCGAGTGGAGGAGGCGGACTGGAGGTCCGTCGACGGAAAGAACCGACGCGAGCGGCGAAAAGATCCGCTCATAACTGAGTGTTTGGACTTAGAAGACTACTAGATTTTCCTTCGCGGCTTGACGAATCCCTCCCGTTCTTGTATGATGCGCGCAAGGAACGCCGAGCCGCGCGGTAGGCCGGAGCGGTGCGCAAGAAAGAATAGAGGGATTGATCGTATGTTTGGATTCAGATTTGACGGGCGGCGGCTGAGCGATCTAGACCCCATCCAGATGATCACCGCGTACATAATGCCCAGGCGAGACGATTCGCAGGTGTGGACTCCCCAGGAAGTGGACTATGACAAAGTCGCGCGGTATGTGCAGAACCAGCGCGAGCTGGGGCGGACGGTATCGTTCATGTCGATAACGATAGCTGCGTTTATCCGCGTGCTGTCCCAGACGCCCGAGGCGAATCGGTTCATCATGAACAAACAGATATACGCGCGCAACGAAATCGCGGTATCGTTCATGGTGCTCAAGCAGGACAAGAACGCGAAGGCCGAGACCTCCGCCGTAAAGGTGAAGTTCGATCCATACGACACGATATTCGACGTGTCAGGACGCGTAGAGGCCGCCATAGCAGCGAACCGCGCGCCGGGAGCCATGGGCAACGCCACGGAACGGTTGGTGCGAACGCTGATATCGGCTCCCCTGCTCCCGACGATACTGGTCGGCGGACTGCGCCTGCTGGATCGATACGGGCTGATGCCCCGCAAGATAATCGACGCGAGTCCGTTCCATACCTCTTTGTTTGTTACCAACATGGCCTCGCTGGGCATCAACTACATCTATCACCACATCTACAACTTCGGCACGACCGGGCTGTTCCTCAGCCTGGGCAAGATCAGCCGCAAGGCGCGCGCGAACCCCAACGGCGAGATAACCACCAAGCGGGTGATCCCGCTGGGATTCGTCGGCGACGAGCGCATCATGAACGGATTGGCATACGCGACGCTGTTCCGGGCATGGCGCAAGTATATGGAAAACCCCGAACTGCTGGAGAAACCGCCCGAGACGATCGTCAGCGAGTTTAAGGGCACGCCCGAATGGGTGAAACATCCCAAAACGAAGACGAACGTCGGTTGACAAACGCCGCGACGCGGCATATACTATACTAGCAGATTATTTTCTTTGGATGACGGGAAACGAGTAACCCGGCGAACCGATCCAGCGGCGTTAACGCCGCGCGAGAGAGCCGGCGCCATCGGCTGTAAGCGGCGGCGGATCGGTCGGGTGAAAACCAGTCCCGGACAAAGCGCGGCGCGCGCGTCCAGCGCGCAAAGAGGCTCGGCTGCGCGCCGGGCGAAGCAGGGTGGAACCACGGGCTTATTACGGCTCGTCCCCGCGTCGGCGGGGGCGGGCGTTTTTTTACGCGGAGCCGCCCCCCTCCCCGTAAAAAGAAAGGATGATCCCGATGAAACTAACGGTCAACGGCAATCCGATCGAGTTCGCGGGCGGCAGCGCGCTCGACGCGGCGGCGGCGGTCTCGCCGGAACTGAAGAAAGACGCGCTCGCGGCGCGCGTGAACGGAACGGTTCAAGATCTATGGCGGCCGCTGAACGACGGCGACGCGGTGGATATCCTGACCTTCGACGACGAGGATGGACGGCGCGTGTTCCGGCACACCTCGTCCCACGTGCTGGCGCAGGCGGCGCGCGCGGTGCGTCCCGACGCGAAGATCGCGATCGGCCCCGCGATAGAGAACGGATTCTATTACGACTTCGACGTCGATCCGCCGTTCACGCCGGAGGATTTGGAGAAGATCAACAAAGAGATGGCGAGGATCGTCAAGCGCAACGATCGCCTGGAACGCTATGAATCGCCTCGCGAGGAGGCTATCGCTTATTGGAAGGAGCAGGGCGAACCGTACAAAGCGGAGCTGATCGAGGACTTGCCAGAGGACGTTCCGATATCGTTCTACAAGATGGGCGGCTTCACCGACCTATGCGCGGGGCCGCATCTGCCTTCCACCGGGAGGATCAAGGCCATACAAGCCACGCATACCTCCGGCGCGTACTGGCGCGGCAGCGAGAAGAACAAGATGCTCCAGCGCGTGTACGGCACGTCGTTCCCGACGAGGGAGGCTCTGGACGAGTATCTCAAGCGGATGGAGGAGGCGCGCAAGCGCGACCATCGCCGCCTGGGCAGGGAACTGGATCTGTTCAGCGTGCTGGAAGAGGGTCCAGGGTTCGCGTTCTTCCATCCGAAAGGGATGGTCATCCGCAACGAGCTGGAGGATTACTGGCGCGAACTGCACCGCAAGAACGGTTATCAAGAGATAAAGACTCCGATACTGCTCTCGTGCGAATTATGGAAGCGGTCGGGGCACTGGGATCATTACCGCGACCAGATGTACACGACCAGGATCGACGATCAGGATTTTGCCGTGAAACCTATGAACTGCCCCGGCGGGATGCTGATGTTCAAGCGGCGCGTGTATAGTTACCGCGATCTGCCGCTTAGAATGGGCGAGCTGGGGCTTGTGCACCGCAACGAGTTGTCCGGCGCGCTGCACGGATTGTTCCGCGTGCGCAGTTTCACTCAGGACGACGCGCATATCTTCATGACGCGCGATCAGGTAAAGTCCGAGATACAGGGCGTAATCCGCTTGATATCCGGCGTGTACGATGGATTCGGCTTCCCGTTCCACATGGAGCTGTCCACGCGGCCCGAGGACTCCGTTGGCGAACAAGCCGATTGGGACATGGCCACCAACGCTTTGCGCGACTCCATGGAGGAAATGAACCTGCCGTATAAGATCAACGAAGGGGACGGCGCGTTCTACGGCCCGAAGATTGACTTCCACATCCGCGACAGCATCGGCAGAACCTGGCAGTGCGGCACGATCCAGCTGGATTTCCAGATGCCGGAGCTGTTTGACCTGGCCTACGCGGGCGCGGACGGGCAGAAGCATCGCCCGGTTATGGTGCATCGGGTGGCGTTCGGGTCCATCGAGCGGTTCATCGGCATACTGACGGAGCATTTCGCGGGCGCGTTCCCGCTGTGGCTTTCGCCCGTTCAGGCGCGCGTGCTCACGATCACAGACCGCGCGGACGGACGCGCCAATGAGATTCTCTCGAGGCTGGAGGACGCGGGTATCCGCGCCGAGCGCGATCTGCGCAACGAGAAGATAGGCTTCAAGATACGCGAGGCGCGTATGGAGAAGATACCCTATCTTGCCGTTCTGGGCGATCAGGAGGTGGAGTCGGGCGATCTGGCGGTAAGAGGCCGCGCGGGGGATCTGGGCAAAATGAGCCTTGACGCGTTCATTGATACGCTGCTCCAAGAGATCAAGTCAAAGCGATTGTAACCGCGAACCTCGCCGACGACGAATTAGCGCTCCCCCGACGGGAGTGCTAATTTGTTATTGACAACGTTCGGCGCGGCGATTAGAATATAGTCGATGAAAGTCAGACTCATCAAACTCAATATTGACAACGGGAGGCGTTCCACGATGGGCGAGAGCGGAACCATATCCATCCACGCGCAAAACATAATGCCGATAATCAAAAAATGGCTGTATTCGGATAAGGATATATTCATCCGGGAGATGATCTCCAACGGTTCGGACGCGATAGTGAAGCGCCAGCTCGCGCAGCCGGAGTTCCTGGGCCAAGGGGAGATACGCGTACAGGTAGACGAATCGGAGGGCGCGCTGCGCTTCATCGATAACGGCGTTGGCATGACCGCCGACGAGGTGAAGAAGTATATCAATCAAGTGGCGTTCTCAAGCGCGGAGGAATTCCTCAAGCAGTACGAGGGCGCGGACAAGAGCGGCATTATCGGGCACTTCGGCCTGGGATTCTATTCGGCGTTCATGGTAAGCAAGAACGTTGTGATAGACACGCTGTCTTATCAGGACGGCGCGGAGCCTGTCAGGTGGTCCAGCGAAGACGGATTGTCATTTGAGATGGGCGA
>JAIRSO010000092.1 GCA_031255415.1 Oscillospiraceae bacterium | reverse complement strand
TCCGACTTCTTTCAGATTCCCCCTCACGGAGGACACCCTTGCCTTTGGCTAACAGTTCCTACTGCCAAGCCTGTAGCGGTCTCCCACCGCCTAGCTGACGTTCATGCCGGGCACACTATCGTATAAGAGCCTCGCCGCGCGGCGAGGCTCTTTTTGCAGCTTATGGGCCGTCGCCGCGCGGGAGCGCCTTTCGAGTTATATGTTAACGCGCGCCAGTCTTGCGTCGATCTGCGTTCATACCGCGGCGGCGAGCGTTCCCCCAGCCCTCCGCGCGCTGATTTACCCGCGAACCGAATATTTACAAATCCCGCCGCGCATGTTAGAATGGAGAGTCTTTATGAACCGCGCACTGCGTCCGGCGCGACACGCCTCTGGCTGAAGCCTGGACACACTGACGCCTCACGCGGCGCGCGGCGATGGGACGCGGGATTATCGTCCCGCGCGTCCGCCGCGCCGGAGCCTCGCTTCGACGTGCGGATGAGCAAAATTAGGAGGCGCTGCATGGATAAGGCTCGGAAGCTTGGCATCATCGGGAAGTACTCGCGTCACCCCGGCGACACGGGATCGCCGGAGGTTCAGGTCGCGCTGCTCACGGAGCGGATCAACCACCTGAACGAGCACCTCAAGACCCATAAGAAGGATCACCATTCCCGCCGCGGCTTGCTGCTGATGGTCGGCCAGCGCCGGGGTATGCTGAACTACCTGCACGACTCGGACATAGAGCGCTACCGCTCTTTGGTCGGCAGTCTGGGCCTGCGCAAGTAATCGCGGCGATATGCCGCGCGCGGGCTGTTTGAAGAAGGATAGGGAGAATAGGAGATACGATGGAACAGAAAAGTTACTCAACGCGGCTGGCGGGGCGCACGCTGACATTCGAGTTCGGCAGGTACGCGCAGCAGGCCGGCGGCTCGGTGCTGGTGAGGCTGGACGACACCGTGATACTCGTGTGCGCGACAGCGTCCGATACCCCGCGCGAGGGGCAGGACTTCTTCCCGCTCAGCTGCGATTACGAGGAGAAGCTGTACGCGGTGGGTCGCATCCCGGGCGGATGGATCCGCCGCGAGGGACGTCCCACCGAGAAAGCCACCCTGACCAGCCGCTTGATCGACCGCCCGATGCGCCCGCTGTTCCCCAAGGGATTGCGCAACGACGTGCAGGTGGTCGCCACGGCGTTATCCGTGGACACGAACGTCCCGCCGGAGATCCCGGCGATGCTGGGCGCGTCGATGGCGCTGTGCGTGTCGGAGATACCATTCGGCGGGCCGGTGGGCGCTGTGGTGGTCGGCAGGGTGAACGGCGAGTTCGTCGTTAACCCGAACGACGAGGATCGCGGCAAGTCCGATCTGCATCTGGTAGTGGCGGGCACGTCCGAAGCCGTTCTGATGGTGGAGGCCGGCGCGAACGAGGTAAGCGAGCAGGTTATGCTGGACGGCATCCTGCTGGCGCACGAAGAGATAAAGAAGCTGGTGGAGTTCCAGCAAACCATAGCAGGCGAGATCGGCAAGCCGAAGAAGGAATTCCCGCTGTACCTGACCGGGGAGGATATAGCCGCCGCCGTCCAGGATTACGCGCGCGAGAAAGTGGAATGGGTGTTCGGCACGTTCGACCGCGGCGAGCGCCAGCGGCGCGAGGACGAGGTAGGCAAGGACGTTCAGGAGCGTTTCGCGGAGGAGTTCCCGGGTCGATCCGCGGAGATCGCCGACGCGCTGTACGCGATGAAGAAGAAGGTCATGCGCGCGCGCATACTAAGCGAGGGCGTGAGGCCGGACGGACGCAAGCTGACGGAGGTAAGGCCGATTTGGTGCGAGGTGGGATTGCTGCCGCGCACTCATGGATCGGCTGTTTTTACGCGCGGCGAGACCCAGGCGCTGACCGTCGCCACGTTGGGATCGATGCGCGAGGTGCAGAACCTGGACGGTTTGACCAACGAAGAAACCAAGCGGTACATGCATCACTATAACTTCCCGCCGTACTCGACGGGCGAGGCCGGCAGGATGCGCTCCCCGGGACGCAGGGAGATAGGGCACGGCGCGCTGGCGGAACGCGCGCTGCAGCCGATGATCCCATCCGAAGACGTATTCCCGTATGCTATAAGGCTGGTCAGCGAGGTGCTCTCCTCGAACGGATCAACGTCGCAGGCTAGCGTGTGCGCGTCCACGCTATCGCTGATGGACGCTGGCGTGCCGATCAAGGCTCCCGTAGCCGGGGTGGCGATGGGGTTGATCAAGGACGCGGAATCCGGACAGGTGGCGGTGCTGACGGATATCCAAGGCCTGGAGGATTTCCTGGGCGACATGGATTTCAAGGTAGCGGGCACGATGAACGGCGTTACCGCGATCCAGATGGATATAAAGATAAAAGGGATCGACGAGCAGGTTCTAAGGCAGGCGCTGAAACAGGCTCTCGACGGACGGCTGCACATCCTTAGCAAGATGCTCGAGGCGTTACCGGAGCCGCGCCAGTCGCTCAGCAAGTACGCGCCGAAGATTACCTCGTTCATGATCAACCCGGAGAAGATACGCGAGGTCATAGGCTCGGGCGGCAAGGTGATCAACAAGATCATCGCGGACACGGGCGTAAAGATCGATATAGAGGACGACGGGCACGTGTTCATCGCCACGTCCGACGACGAGGCCGCGAGCAAGGCGCGCAAGATCATCGAGGCTATCGCCAAGGATGTGCAGGTGGGCGACGTGTTCACGGGCAAGGTCGCCAGGATAATGCCATTCGGCGCGTTCGTCGAGTTCGCGCCGGGCAAGGATGGGATGATCCACATCTCCAAGTTGTCCACGGAGCGCGTCGAGAAGATAGAGGACGCGGTCAAGATCGGCGACGAGCTGGAGGTCAGGGTGTCCGAGGTGGACAGCCAGGGCAGGATCAATCTGGTCAGGAACGATCTTACATACGCGGGTGGCGATATAGTGAGGCGGCCGCCGATGCGCGGGGGCGATAGGGATCACAGGGGCGGGCCGCCGAGAGGACCCCGCCGCCCGTGACGGAGCATAATGAATCGAAGGGCTCGATGAAATGTACGAGATAAACGAACTGCCGAACGGGCTGCGCGTCATCAAGGAGCGCATCCCGTTCGCGCGCTCCGTAACGGCGGGGTTGTGGATCGGAACCGGATCGATGCACGAGTCGCCCGAGGAGAATGGGCTGTCGCACTTTTTGGAACACATGCTCTTTAAGGGCACTCAAAGGCGCAGCGCCAGGGATATCGCAGAGGAGATAGACGCGATAGGCGGACAGATCAACGCGTTCACATCCAAGGAGTGCACGTGTTATTACGCCAAGGTGATGGACGAGCATCTGCACATAGCGCTGGACGTGCTAAGCGATCTCTCGCAGAACGCGACGCTGGGCGAGTCCGAGCTTAACAAAGAGCGCAGCGTGATTCTCGAAGAGATAGCGATGGTGGAGGATTCGCCCGAGGATCTGGCGCACGATCTGCTGACGGAGACGCTGTTCCGAGGCAACCCGCTGGCGCAGCCGATACTGGGTACAGCCGCCAGGATCGAACGTTATACGAGGGATGATCTTAATAACTACAGGAAGGCGCATTACAGGCCGGGGAACGCCGTGCTGGCGGTAGCCGGGCATTTTGAGAACGACGCGCTGGACGAGTTGATAGAGCGGTATTTCGGCGGCTGGCCTAAGGGCGATCCGGTCGAGCGGATCGAGCGCGAGCGCAGGTTTAATCCGTTGGCGGTAAAGCGGTCGAAGGATATAGAGCAGGTGCATATATGCCTGGGATTCCCCGGCGTCGCGCTGGGGGACGAGGACGTTTACGCGATCGGTATCCTCAACAATCTGTTCGGGGGCGGGATGTCGTCCCGGCTGTTCCAAAGGATCAGGGAGGAGCTGGGAATGGCGTACACGGTGTACTCGTTCCCGACGGTGTATCCCGGCAGCGGTATGTTCACGCTGTACGCGGGCACGAGTCCGCAGCATGTGGAGGTAGTGCTGAGCCAGTTGAGGAAAGAGACCGCGAAGCTGCTAAGCGAAGGGATAACGGAGAAAGAATTCTCGATGGCGAGGGAGCAGCTGAAGGGGAGTTACATACTGAGCCTGGAGGGAACGAGCAGCAGGATGTCGCATATCGGGAGGAATCTGCTGCTGCTGGGCAATGTCAAAGACGAGGATGATGTGCTCAAGCGCATCGCTAAGTGCACGATAGACGATGTGATGCGCAAGGCCGGCGACATCCTGCTCAGGCCGCACGGAGCCGCCGTAGTGGGCCGCGACGCGGCGAATCTGCCTGACGACTGGCTATTGGCCTAACGGAACGAACGGCGGGGGGTGATGAATCCCCCTTTCCTATATATAAATATAATGATGAAGCGAGGCGCGAATCATGAGCGTGACCGGTTATGAAGCCATATTCGATAGAGTCATAGACCGCCGCGGCACAAACTCGCTCAAGCATGACGGCATGGCGGAGCGCGGCATGCCGGATGGAGTGCTTCCGTTCTGGGTAGCGGACATGGACTTTGAGGCTCCCGCGGAGGCTGTGCTTGCCGCGACCCGCGCCGCGGCTCACGGCGTATACGGTTACAGCATACCGGGGCGGGGGTATTATGAAGCCGTGACGGACTGGCAGAAGGAGCGTTTCGGCTGGGATGTCGATCGGGACTGGATCATATCCACGCCCGGCGTGGTGTTCATGGTAGCGTCGGCGGTGCGCGCGCTTAGCGAACCCGGCGACGCGGTGATGATCCAAAAGCCCGTGTACGCGGTATTCGAGCCTGTGCTGAAGGCGAACGGCCGGAAGGTGGTCTCCAGCGATCTGCGCCTTGTGAACGGCAGGTATGAGATAGACTTCGACGATTTCGCAAAGACGCTGTCGGAATCCCGAGCGAAGATATTCCTGTTGTGCCATCCCCACAACCCGGTTGGCCGGGTATGGACGCGCGGCGAGATGAAACGTATGGGCGAGATATGCGCGGAGCATGGCGCGCTGGTGATATCGGACGAGATACACGAGGACTTTGTATACGGTGAGAAGCGGCATATACCGTTCGCGTCGGTGGATCCCGCGTTCGCGCCGATCACGGTGACGTGCACCGCGCCCAGCAAGACGTTTAATCTGGCGGGGCTTCAAGCGTCGAACGCGTTCGTGTCGAATCCGGAGCTAAGGAAGCGGATACAAAAGGCGCTGGACGCGTGCGACATAGGGTTGAACCCGATCGCGATAGCGGCGGCTGAAGCGGCGTACCGACACGGCGCGCGGTGGCTCGAGGGATTGAAAGCGTATCTGCTGGGCAATTACGGCGCGGTGCGCGCCGCGTTCGAGAACGATCTGCCCGCTATCAAGCCGCTCGAGATGGAGGCGACTTACCTGGCCTGGCTGGATTGCTCGGGGCTGGGGCTGACGCATCCGGAGCTTGTGAAAGCGTTCGCGGAAAAGGCGAGGGTATGGCTGAACGATGGAGCGACGTTCGGCGCGAACGGCTCCGGGTTCATGCGGATGAACCTGGCGTGCCCAAGAGCTACGCTTAACGAGGGGCTGAAGAGGATCGTGGGGGCGTTTAAGTGAGGATGGAAAGCTGATCCGTTGTTGCCAGCGCACGCCCCACGCGGGATTATTGTTAAGCGGAAGGATTGATACGCAGGCAGGAGGGACTCGCCATGAATAAGCGTTATCATTTGGTTACGGCTACGTCGATGGGCGTTCGCATCACGCCGACGGAACGC
>JAIRSO010000064.1 GCA_031255415.1 Oscillospiraceae bacterium | reverse complement strand
GATATGTATGGCTCAATCTCCTGATACGGGCCGTAGGATATCTCCATATCCCCGTCTTCGCCCAGGTATCCGCCGTATGGATTGAGCGTCTGTTCAGCCGCGGCAGCCGCGCGCGCGCCTTCCACCTCACGCGCGACGACGTACGCGGTAAATGGATTGTATGACCTAAGCTGCGCGGGTTCGGCGCATTGCGCGCCCGCGAGATGCTGGTATCCTTGCGCGGACGCGGCGCATCCGAACTGCTCTTCAGCCAGTTCAGCTTTATAGCGTTCGGTCAATTCGTCCAGTTTGCGTTTCCGCTCCTGATCGAGTTGATACTGCGCCCATACGGCGGGATCGGATGTTTTCGGTCCGGGCACGTATCCTCTTAGATCCAGGCACCCGCCTTGCTCCTGCGCTTCTTCCAGCGTTGGCGGTATATCGAGGTCGTACGTCATCGAGCCTAGACTGCCGTCGTACAAAAATCCCAGGGTTTTCCCCTTTAATATGTATCTTAGGCACGCGGTGTCCTCGTTCAGTTTGAAATACTCCTCGTCCTCGTCGAACGTCGGGCCGGTTATGCTTTGCGCGGTTTCCGGCATCGCGTGGATCGCCGCGTCCTTCAGCGCGCGCGCCTGGGTGCGGCGGCGCGGGTAGACGGCCTCGTCCTCGTCCTCGGCGCGCGGCTGGGTGTTGAGAAGCGGCTCGAAGTACGCTTTGAACTCGCCGCCGTCGTTTGGACGCGGCATGTTGGCGGCGGGATAGTTATCGTGGTATTGCACCGGCATATTTTCACTTCCTTCGATCGGAATACACGCGCCGCGCTTGTAGAATCCAGCATAAGCGGCTATAATAACTACGCGCTGGAGCGATCCGGACGTTGCGCGAAGCAGTATGAATCTATTCTTTAGGGACGAAGCACATGCCATATTCCGACGGTAAGGGACACGCAGGGCGCGTTAAAACGTTTTATGACGGGATAGGTTGTCATAATTTGGCATGTCCGATGGAGGAGACGATGGGCGATAACAAGCGCGGCGGCACGATGCTGGCCGGCTTCTCGATACTAGGCGCGGCGGGGCTGATATGCAAGGTTATCGGCATGGTGTTCCGCGTGCAGCTTTCGGCGCGGATCGGTGCGCAGGGGATAGGGTTGTACCAGGCGGTGTACCCGACATACACGCTGCTGCTGACTCTCTCGACAGCGGGGCTTCCGGTCGCGATATCGCGCATGGTGGCGGAGGCCACGGCGGTCGGAGACGGACGCGGCGCGGATAAGACGCTGAAGACCGCCCTCGTTCTGACCGGCTCGATCGGAGCGATACTAACCATACTGATGTTCATATGCAGCGGCTGGCTGGCGGAGCGTATCGGCGCGTCGGACGCGGCGACGGGGGTCAGCGCGCGGATGGGGTTCCAGATGATCGCGCCGTCGATACTGATCGTGGCGTTGATGAGCGCGTTCCGGGGGTATATGCAGGGGCGCAGGATAATGTCGCCCACGGCCGTATCGCAGTTGATCGAGCAGCTGGCGAAGGTGGCGATATCGTTCCCGCTGGCGGCGTGGGGGATGAATCGCGGGGGCGTGGCGATGGCTGCCGCGATGGCGTTGCTAGGGATAACGATCGGCGAGGCGCTCGCGCTGGGGTACATGGTCGTCGTGTCCGCGCTGTGGATTAAGAGGAACGGCGGCGCCGCCGTCCGCGACTCGCTCGACGGGTGCGAGTCTCCCGCCGTTTCATCCAAAGCCCCCGTCCTCCTGCGGATGCTGGCGATAGCCGTACCCATCACGCTAGGCGCTGCGATAGTCCCGTCGCTGGGGTTCATCGACTCCGCGATGATTATCAATCGGCTCATATCGGCGGGATTCACGCACGAGAGCGCGCAGACGCTCTACGGATTGCAGTCCGGCTCCGTGCTATCGTTGTTAAACGTACCGACCGCGCTGGCTCTCGCGGTCGCGATGAGCCTGGTTCCGGCGATCTCCGCCGCGAACGCGCGCGGCGATAAGTACGAGGTGCGAGGCCAAACGATGTTAAGCCTGCGCTTAGCGTTCTTAGTCGGATTGCCATGCGCGCTGGGTATGTCGATATTGTCAACGCCGATCATCCGGCTGCTATACGCGGGATACACGGCGGATCAAATCGCCACTGCCGGACGGCTGTTATCTATCGGCGCGTTCACGATACCGCTGTTCATACTGGTTCAGGCGGCGGAGGGGGTGCTGCAGGGGGTGGGTCTTCAGCGCATCCCGATGTGGACGCTGGTCATAGGCGCGGCGGTCAAGACCAGCCTCAACTATATGCTGATCGGTCTGCCCGGGATAAACATATTCGGCGCGCCGATAGCGTCTTTGGCGTGTTATACGCTGGTCGCTTCGATCAATCTGGCGTTCGCGATGAGGCGCACGGGCACAAGGTTCCATGTGATGGATCTGCTCGTCAAGCCGGGCATGTGTACGCTGATCATGACGGCGGTCGTTCTAGGGTGCCAGGCCGTGCTGGGCACGGACACTCCCGCTACGACGCTGCTCGCGGTAGGCGCGGGCATGCTGGCATACGCGATAGCTGCGCCATTGACGGGCGCGGTGCGCTGGGATGATCTGGCGCAGTTCCGAGGATTATCGCGCGTTAAGGGGCGAATAAAAAGAAAGGCGCTGTGATAAGCGCGGGTCGATAATATGGCTCACATAACCATCGTGCCGCTGGGCGACTCGCTGGCGGAGATGACCGTCGGCGCGGCGGAGGCTCTCGCGTCGGGCGCTCCGGTGCTGCTGCGCACCTCGCGCCATCCCGCCGCGCAGTGGCTGAAGGATAGGAACGTGCCGTTCCGCGCTCTGGACTCGCTGTATGAACAGGCGGAGGATTTCGATACGCTTCGGGAGAATATGGCGCGCGCGGTGATGAACGCCGCGCCGTGCGTGTACGCCGCGCCCGATCCCACCACCGACGGCTGCGCCAAGCGTCTGCGCGAACTGAACGCCAACCTAACCATACTGCCCGGCGTGAGCCAGGCCGCGAAAGCGCTGGCTCTATCGGGAGCGGACGCGGACGAGGTAATAACCCTCGCAGCCAGCGCGGTAACCGGAGCGCGACTTGATCCCACGCGCGCGCTCGTAATCACGGAGATAGGCGGCGCTCTGCGCGCCGGGGAGATCAAGTTAAAACTGCTGTCCCTGTATCCCGAAAACTTCATGGTGACGCTGGGGCGAGGCTCTACGCGCGAGAGAATCCCGTTAGCGGAACTGGATCGCGGCGGCGCGTTCGATCACTCCAGTTGGCTGGTGGTTCCGCCAGCGCCGTTATCGTCGCGGAGCAGGTACGACTTCTACGATTTAGTGGATATAATGGATCGCCTGCGCGATCCGGACTCCGGATGCCCGTGGGATAAGGAGCAGGATCACATAACGCTTCGCGAATACATACTCGAGGAAGCGTGCGAGGTCATCGAGGCTATCGACCGGGGCGATCCCGACAGGCTCGCCGACGAGCTAGGCGACGTGATGCTTCAGACCGTGTTCCACGCGAAGGTGGATCAACAGCGCGGCGGGTTTGATATTCTCGACGTGACCACCGCCATCTGCGGTAAGATGATCCGCCGCCATCCGCACATATTCGGCGCGACGAAGGCCGACACCAGCGCGCAGGTTCTGAAAAACTGGGAGGCGATCAAGCGCGAGGAGAAGCGCATAGATACCCAGTCCGGGGCGATGCGCGACATACCCAAGCAGCTACCCGCGCTGATGCGCGCCGCAAAGGTATTCAGGAAGGCGCGCGACATAGGTTTTGATAGTTATACCACGCTGGAATGGATGGACAAGGCCGCCGAGGAGACCGGGGAGCTGCGCGTCGAGTTGGAGCGCGCCGGAGCCAAGCCGAACCCGTCTCATCTGCCGCGTATCGAGGAGGAGACGGGCGATCTGTTGTTCGCGGTAGTCAACGCGGCGCGGCTGGCGGGCGTGCAACCGGAGCTAGCGCTAAACGCCGCGATCGAGAAGTTTATACGCCGTTTCGAGCGGGTCGAGCGCGCGGCTGCCGGCGCGGGCAAGGAGATTCACAGTCTAACGCGCGCCGAGTTGGATCGTTATTGGATCGAGGCGAAGTCGGGCGAGGCGGAACGATGAGCGCGCCGATGCTATCGGTCGTAGTCCCGGCGTACAACGAGGAGGCGAGCCTTAACGAGACGCACCGCCGCCTGACCGACGTACTGTCCGGCATGCGTATCGATTATGAGATAATATACGTTGACGACGGCAGCCAAGACCGCACCGCGGAGATCATCGAGTCGTTGTTAGCGGGGGATGATCGCGTGCGGTTGTTGGGATTGTCGCGCAACCATGGGCATCAAATCGCGGTGACCGCGGGTCTTGACGCGGCGGACGGAGACGCGGTCGCGATCATCGACGCGGATCTGCAGGATCCGCCGGAGGTCATCCCCGAGATGTACGAGCGGTTTCGCGAGGGATGCGATGTGGTGTACGGCAAGCGCGCCGCGCGCGACGGGGATTCAGCGTTCAAGAAAGCGACGGCGTTCGCGTTTTACCGCGCGCTGAACGCGCTGACCGACGTGGATATACCCGCAGACACGGGCGATTTCCGGCTGGTCTCGCGCCGCGCGGCGGACGCTGTGCGCGGGATGCGCGAACACGATCGGTATATGCGCGGGATGTTCGCGTGGATCGGATTCAAGCAGAAGGCCGTCGAGTTCCATCGCGATAAGCGTTTCGCGGGAGAGACGCATTATCCTTTAAGAACGATGCTGCGCCTTGCGGCGAACGGGGTATACTCGTTCTCCGTAAAGCCGCTGGGAGCGATTGCCGCGCTGGGGTTTGCGTTAGTCTGCGCGGGATTGCTGTGGCTGCTCACGCTGATGATACTGGCTCTGTCGGGCGTTGGAGGATTAGGGCTTAACGCCGTCGCGGCTATGATGGCGGAATGCACCGGATTGATACTGGCGGCGCTGGGCATAGTCGGCGGCTACGCGGGCAGGACGTACAGAGAGGTTCAAAACCGACCGTTGTACCGATTGGCGCGACGGGAGGGTTTTTCACGATAAATACCAGCCTTCGCGCGGCGCGAACGGCGCGGACGCAAAAAAAACTGGTCTTTGCCTCGATTTTTAGCAGGAAACGCGCGTCGTTCGGCGAATAGCCATAGCGGTCTGGTTGCATGCTATACACCAGTCCCGCGCGCGCGTGAGAACAAATTAGGAGGATCGATACGTGAACAAGATGGAACTGAGCGCCCAGGTCGCCGAGAAAACCGGGATGACCAAGAAAGACGGCGAAAAGGTGGTAAGCGCGCTGTTCGACACAATCATCGAAACCCTGGACGGCGGCGATCGCGTGCAGATCGTCGGGTTTGGCACGTTTGAGGCGAAACTGCGCCCCGCGCGCAAGGCTCGCAACCCGCGCACCGGGGAGCCGATCGACATCCCCGAGAACAGAGCCGCGTCGTTCAAGGCGGGCAAGATGCTGCGCAACACGCTGGCGGCTAAAGGCTGAAACACAGGCCGGAAGGGATAGAAGGTGCGGTTGGATCTGTATCTGAAAACCACGCGCATCATAAAGCGGCGCACCGTAGCCAACGAGGCCTGCGGCGCGGGTCGCGTTATGATAAACGGCAAGCCCGCTAAACCCAGCGCGGAGGTCAAGCCCGGCGACCGGCTGGACGTGCGTTTCGGCGGCAAGACCGGAGCATACGAGGTGCTGTCGATCCAGCCGCACGCGCCGAAGTCCGAGGCCGCGAATATGTACCGTGTTATAAGCGAACCAGCGGAAGGGTTTTGACCGTGGCTGGACGCTGGCTGATACTGGCGGCGGCGGGATCGGGATCGCGCTCGGGCGAGCCTGTCAATAAGGCGTTCGCGCCGCTGGGACGCGCGTGCCCCGTGCTGATGTGCCTGGACGCGTTCGCGCCGTATGTGGACGGCGTTGTGATAGCCGTCGGCGCGGACGACGGGTCGTTATGGGAATCGATAAAGGATCGCGCGCCGACTCCGCTGCCTGTCGTAACCGCGCAGGGCGGGGAGACGCGGCAGGCAAGCGTATCGCGCGCGCTTGAGCGCGTGCCTGACGGAGCGGAGTTTGTCGCCGTGCACGACGCGGCGAGGCCGTTCGTATCGGCTGATTTGATAGAGCGGTGTTTCGTGGAGGCGGAGCGGACAGGCGCGGCAATGCCAGCCGTGCCCGTCGCGGACACGACGCTGTTGATCGGCGCGTCGGGCGGTATCGATACGTTGCCGCGCGAAAACCTGCGCGCCGCGCAAACGCCGCAGGTGTTCCGGTTGGATTGGCTCAGGCGCGCGTACGCGCTGTCCGGCGGCTCCGGCTCGAGCGGCTCCGCGACGGACGACGCGACGCTGGCGCGGGCGGCTGGTTATCCGGTATCGATCGTTGACGGAGAGGCGGCGAATCGTAAACTGACTACGTCGGAGGACTTCCGCGCCGCGCGCGCGGCAATGGATCGGACGAGCCTGCCCAGGGTAGGCTTCGGCATGGACGCGCATCGATTAACGCCGGACAGGCCGCTGACGCTGTGCGGCGTGACCGTTCCGCATTCGATGGGATTGTTGGGGCACAGCGACGCGGACGCGGCGGTTCACGCGCTGATAGACGCTTTGTTAGGAGCCGCCGCGCTGGGCGACATAGGGCGATGGTTCCCCGACAGCGACGACGCGTATAAAGGCATATCGTCGATGATACTGCTTGCGCGCGTGAGGGACGCGCTGAACGGGCGCGGGTATACGATCGGTAATGTAGACGTAACGATCATCGCGCAGAGGCCGCGCTTGTCGGGATTCATCGGCGAGATGCGCGCCTCGCTTGCCGATACGTTATGCGTAAGCGCGGATCGCGTCAGCGTCAAGGCCACTACCACGGAGCGCATGGGTTACGAGGGCAGGGAGGAAGGCATATCGGCGCATGCCGCCGCCGTTATATATGGGGGGACGACCGATTGATTCTGTCCGGCCTTGAGATACTGCGCCAGCGCGGGTTAGGCAATATCGGCATCGACCCGTTCGATCCCGCGCTGATCAACCCCAACAGTTGCAACCTGCGCCTCAACGACCGCTTATTAACGTATAAAGACGATATCCTCGACATGAAGAAAGAGCACGCCGTGGAATCCATCGAGATACCGCCGTCGGGGGTAGTGCTGGAGCCGGGGCGCTTGTATCTGGGCAGGACGCTGGAGTATACCTGGACAAACGGCTTTGTGCCGATGCTGGAGGGGCGCTCATCGCTGGGTCGATTGGGTTTATATATCCATGTGACCGCCGGGTTCGGCGACGTGGGATTCAGAGGATACTGGACGCTGGAGATGCATTGCGTGCACCCGATAAGGATCTATCCATTTGTGCAGATTTGTCAGATATATTACCATACGATACAGGGCGAGTACTCGACCTACGCGAACGGGAAGTATCAGGAGAACACGGACATACAACCCAGCATGATGTACAAAGAGTTGATGGACGCGAAACATAGCTAGCGTGAACCATAACTAACGCAAACCATAACTGGCATGAGCCATAATTAACTCGAATCATAACTAAACAAAACCGCGCCGACTCAATCGCGATACAGCGGAACAGACTCGATCCGACTCGAGCCTGTTCCCCCATGTCGCTGAAAACGCTCAATCCATACGCGCGTATATCCTGCTGCCTACCCGGAGCCGCTTGGCCTCGCCGCTCTCGTCCAGGAAGAATTGATATTGATCCCATCGTTCGCGAATCTTGCCGGGAGTCTCCGCGATGAATTTCGTCGTGCCGCAGTGCAGGAGCGTCTTGGCTCCTTCCGCGCGCGCCGATACCAGCCCCCCGCCTTGTTCCTCCACAACGATATCGTCCGCGAATCTCTCGTCTTGATGATACCGTCCGGTATACGCGCGCGGCTCTATCGGCTCGTCGTCCGGCTCAGGCCAGAAATAGTAACTCGAGTCCAGCGGATGTCCCAGCATCACGGAGAACACAGCCGCCAGCAATGGCGACACAGCCGCGTCCTCCCAGTTGCACAGCACCGCCGCGCTGATCCCGCCGCCGTCCTTCACGAACCCGCCCTTAGTCGCCACGCCGTGAAGCCCGCCCGCGTGTTCGACGACGCAATACTCCCTGCCTCCCGCGCGGAACGGGTGCTTCATCAACCCGTAACAATAAGCGGAGTCATGCGGCGGCTCGGCGAACCGCGACCCGTAAAGCACGTTGGCGCCGGGCAGAACCTCGCGCCCGCCGACCGTCCCGCCGAAACTCAACGCCTCGTAGAACCTCGCCATATCCCCGGCGGTTGACTTAATCCAGCCGCAGCCGCGATACGGGGGAGCGATATCCCACGCCGTATCGGACTTAAACGCGCCGTCCTTCTTGTCGAACAGTTCGGTAATCGTCCCCAGCCTCGCAGCCTCGCTAGCGTCCTGATCCAGTATCGAGCGCGTCATACCCAGCGGCTCGAATATCCTCTCCCTCAAGACCCTTTCCAGCGGCGTCCCGGCGGCGTTATCGACAACCGCCGACAGCAGAGCGAATGAATCATTAGAATAACTGTTATACATGCCGGGCTGACCCAGCGGCTGATAATCGCCGTCGCGCAGGTAACCGATGATATCTTGTATAGAATCCACTTTAGAGGTGGACTCGCGTCGGCGTTCGTCGAGTTTCGCGGACTCCTCCGGCGATAACTCCTGTTCCGTAACGTGATTAGCCAGGCTCCACGCTAGTAGGGGCAGAGGCGGAACCCCGGCGGAGTGAGTCGCCAGATGGTGAATCAACAGCGACTCGGGCGGAATATTCTTAACGCGAAGCCCGGGTATGTACTTGTCCGCGCGATCCATAAACGAGACCTTGCCCTCGGCCTCGAGAGCGGCGAGCGCGGCGCACGTCACCCCCTTGCTCATGCTCGCGATACCGAATATGGTATCGCTGGTCATCGGCGTTCCGCGATCGTCGCGGATACCGAACGCATCCTCCCACACCAGCGCGCCGCCTTGACGCACCGCGACGGTCACGCCGGGCAGACCCTCTTTGCCGATATATTCCGTGAAAAACCGCCGCAGCGCCTCGATCTTCTGGGATAATGAATCCAACCGCATCACCCGCTTACAAAATTATTGATGCGCACCCCGGCCTCGATCAGCGCGGCGCGGATACGCTCCACGAACGCGAGAGCCTTCTCGCCGTCGCCGTGCACGCATATCGAGTCCGCCTCGATGCCGATCTCGCCGCCCGAGACCGTCCGCACAACCCCTTCCTTCACCATGCGCACGACCCTGGAGACGGCTTCATCCTCGTCGAGGATCATCGCGCCGGGCTTGTGCCGCGCGACCAGGCTGCCGTCGTCCTCGTAGCCTCGATCCGCGAAAACCTCTTGCGCGACCTTCAGCCCACAGTCCAGCCCGGCCTTAACCATCACGCTGCCCGACAGCGCCAGCAGAGCCGCTTCCGGCGCGGTCTTCTTGATCCCGACGCATATCGCCTTCGCGAACGAGTAGTCCGCGCCCGCCCTGTTATACAACGCGCCGTGCAGCTTAACGTGAGTCACCTCGCCGCCTTGCGCGCGCGCCATGCCAGAGGCCGCAGCCAGTTGATACCTAACGTAAGCGTCGGCCTCGTCGGCGGTCAGCCCCATCGCGCGTCTGCCGAACCCCTGCAGATCGGGATACCCCGGATGCGCGCCGATCGCGACCGAGTGCTTAACGCATGTATCGATGGCCTTCATCAGCACGACCGGATCCCCGCCGTGCATCCCGCACGCGAGATTAGCGGACGTGATCAGCGGGATGATACGCTCGTCCCCGCCGATCCTGTACGCGCCAAAACCCTCGCCCAAGTCGCTGTTTAAGTCGACAGTCTTGCGCATAATCAAACCCTCAGCTCCGCGTTCCTGGTATCCGTTACCAGCATGTGCCCCGGCGAGTGGGTGATCGCGATATCCGGCTTCGCGTTGAGCACCGCGACCTGCGGGGTCACCCCGCAAGGCCAGAACACGGGCTGCTCACCCGGACGGATCGTCACCGGCTCGCCGAAGTCCGGCCTGGTTATATCGTTGATACCGATCAGCGACGGATCGCCGATATGCACGGGCGCGCCGTGAACGCGCGGCGACTGCGCCGTGACGCTGACCGCGCGCGGTATCAGCGCGTATGGGATCGGACGCATGCTGACCACCATCGTCCCGCTGAAAACCCCGGCGGGCGCGCAGGGTATATTCGTCACGAACATCGGCACGTTGCGGTTTTCCTCGATGTTGCGCACCGGAACGCCCGCCTCCATCAGCGCGGACTCGAACGAGAAACTGCACCCGATATGGAAACTCACGAAATCATCCCGCCATAGCCCGGTAACGTCGGTCGGCTCGCCGGTCAATACCCCGTCCCGGTATACCCTGTATCTAGGGTAATCGGTCGCGGTATCCGCGCCGGGAGCGATAACGCGCAGCAGCCGCTCGCCCGCGTCCGTCACCTCAAGCAGGGGAATCGCGGCGGGGTTCCTCTGCGCGTACAACAGAAAATCGTAAGCGTAAGCCATCGGCAGCACAACCAGATTCGTCTGCGCGAACCCGGGACAAACGCCGGAGGTCTGTCCCGTATGCAGTCCGGCGCGCACCCTCTCGCGGAACGCGCGCGGCGATAATCCAGCGTCCATCAGCGTCATCCCCTCCGAAATCTCAATCCCATAATCTGCGTAGTACCCGAGTGTTTATCCTCCACGCGGCGAATCCTCATCGCCAGTTCAGTCCACGCGATCATGTTAATCCGCCGCGCCTCCATCGCCGATACGCGCGCGAAGCGTATCTTCTCGCCCGGCCTAACCTGCGCCATGACAGGCATATCCGCGTCTATCACAACGAAAGGCTTTGCGTATCCGCCGATGGTCTGCCTGTCCGCCAGCAACACGATGGGCTGGCCGCTGTTCGTCAACTGAATCGCGCCGGACGGTATGCCGTCTGATAGTATATCTGAACCCATCGCGCTCACTAGCGGCGGCCCGTCCAGCCTCACGCCCATCCTATCCGACTGCGGCGACACGGCGTACTCCGCGCGAAAGAATCCTTTAACCGCGGCCTTGTCGAATCTTCCCAGTTGCGGCCCGTCCGCCACCCGCACAACCCACGGCTGTCCCGCCGAAGGAGGCTTCAGCATCGGTTCAACGCCTACCCCGGCCTTCACGCCCGATCCAACCGATTGGATAGGTATAATGTCCCCGGCGCGCAGTTTACGCCCGTCGAAGCCGCCGAACCCGCATTTCAGATGAGTGGATCGGCTGCCCATCACGCGCGGCACGCCAAACCCGCCCGCGACAGCCAGATATGCCCTGCATCCCGCCGCCGCGAACCCGCACCGCAGTTCGTCGCCCGAACGGGCGCGGACGGATTCATACGCCGCGATCGTCTCGCCGTTCAGCGACAGCGGCATATCGGCTCCCGTCGCCGCGAACACGGTATCCACTTGAAACGCCGCCGTGATCCCCTGCAGAGTCATCTCCAGCAGGGCGGGCGCTTCGTCTCCATACGATATGTTTCCGGCAAGCGCGTTAGCCAGCCGCGCCGCGTCCTGATCCAGCGCGCCGCTGGGGCACACGCCGCCGCCCAGCATCCCGAACCGACCCATATCCTGCACGGTGGTCAGCGGCCCGGGCGAGAGTATCTCCAGTCCCGTCCCGCTCATATCCCCGCTCCTTTGATCGAACCGCCGCGGCTCTCGTCCCGCTCTAACCGCTCAAAGTCCTCCGCCGATATCGGAACAAAACGCACCTCGTCGCCAGCCGACAACAGCACGGGCTTGTTCGACTTCGCGTCATACAATCTGCGCGGCGTGCGTCCGATCAATCTCCAGCCGCCGGGCGAGTCCAGCGGATACACCCCCGTCTGGCTCCCGCCGATTCCGACCGAACCCGCTGGGATTATCGCGCGCGGGGTCGAGAGCCTCGGCGTTGCGAGCGTCTCGTCCAATCCGCCCAGGTACGGGAACCCCGGCATAAACCCGATCATATACACCCTATACACCGCCGCGCTGTGACGGCGCACAACCTCCTCGACCGATAAACCCGTATGCGCCGCAACGTCGGGCAGATCAGGCCCGAAGCCGCCGCCATAACACACGGGCAACTCGACCGCCGCGGACGGCGCGCGGTCTGAATCCACCTTCGGCGAAGCGCGAAGCCTCCATGCCAGGCGCAGCTTCAGTCCCCGCTCGCCCACGCGCATCGGATCGAACATCACCAGCAGCGACCGATACGATACAACATACTCCCTCACCCCGGGGATAGGTTTGCGCGCAAGCGATCCAGCCAACCCTACAACCCTAGCGTTTATCTCCGGATCGATAGCGTCGCCGAACTCTACGACCAGGGCGCGTTCGCCAGCCGGTAGAAACCTTACACGCCCGCTCATGATCCGTAGAACCCGCGCGCGATCACATCCGCGAACCATCCCGCGCAGGTCTGTTTCAGCCCAAGCGCGGACTCCACCAACCTGCGCATCAGATGCGTAAGCGTCATGTTAAAGTCCGTGTCGAACCCGTCGATGGAGGGATTCAAGTCGCCGTACATGTTGACCATACCGGCGCGGGAGGCCGCCAGCATCGCCTCGCGCTGCAAATCGGCGTTATGGATCAACGCGGGCGTTTCGGTGAGATAAGCCATAGCGGCTATGACCGCGTTCATGCCCCAGTCGGAGACGGTCGCGGTCAATAAGGTATCGGCGGAGGTATCCGCGATGATGCTATCCTTACCCAACCCGCGGCTAGCGCGGGGTATATACGCGTCCAGATGATCCGCGATCGCGCCCATGCCGATCTCATTGCCTAAATCCCCAATCGCGAAGGTAGGCACGCCTTCCTTGCGCGCTAGGCGGAACAGCGCGTCCGACTTAGCCTCAAGGTCTGTAACGTCAAAACCCAACGACGTATGATACAACCCCGCATAGTTTGCACCGGCGGCCTCCGTCGCGACTACGGCGGAGGGTCTGCGCTCCGACATTAAGGCTTGGGCGGTCGAGTCCGCCAGAGCCGCGTCCGTCGGGAACGCGGCGATTCCCACCGAGTGAGGATAGCGCAGGGTCTGTTCCACTCCCGTATAACTATGCAGTCCGACCGCGCCCGCCAGCGCCTTAGCCGCGCCGACGCAAGCGTCGGGCACGACCATAACGCTCTTGCGTCCCAGCGCGTTTAGCGCGCGCGCAAGCAGAGCCGCGCCGACGATCCCGTCCATCTCGCCGTGCTTATGCGGCAGCAGTACAAACCCGGTGATGATGTGAACCAGCGCGTTAGGCGGCGCCGCGTCCAGCAATCGTTTCGCGAATAGTGTGGACATGGGTTCGCCGGCGAGAGCGCGCGAGGCGGGGTATAGGATGCGGCACACGCCGTAGCCTCGCGGATCGAGGTTCATTAGGTCGTCCAGGTTCTGCCCGACGTTGCGCAGGGTAAGCTCTGATTGAGTCATTGATATCATCCTTTAATAAGAACGCTCCCCCCGCGCGCAAGGCGGCGGAGGGAGCGGTTTCCTCTACGCCAGCACCTTTTCCCCGCGCCTGACGGCCTGCGCTTTATCAAACTGCCGGGTATACTCGAAAAACTCGATTATAGCCGCGTCCTGGATCCGTTTGAGCAGTTGGGGATCTTTGCCTCCGACCGGCTTGCCGTCGATCGCGTCAAGACCCACGCCGAACGTTGACGAGCTGGATACGATCACCTCGTCCGCGTCCATCATCTCGCCGACCGTAAACGCCTCCTCGCGCACGGGCACGCCCAGCCCGTCGCAGACCTTGCACAGATGCTTGCGCGCTATGCCCGGCAGGATCAGGTTGGTGAGCGGCGCGGTGCGGAACACCCCGCCCTTCAATATATGGACGTTGCTGTGCGCGCACTCGGTGACTATATCGCCGCGATGGAATATAGCCTCCTCGCATCCGGCGCGTTTCGCCTTCTCGCTGGCGAGCACGTTGGGCAGAAGGTTCAGCGTCTTGACGTTGCACATAAGGAAACGCGTGTCCTCGACCGTGACCGCCTTCTCGCGATGGCTCAAGTCAACCGGGGGGAACGGGCGGATCATAATCAACAGGTTGGGCTTTACGCCCTGCGGATAAACGTGGCTGCGGTTAGCCGTGCCGCGAGTCGCGTGCCAGTATAGCTGCGTCTTAGGCGAATCAACCTTGAGCGTCAGATCGCGCAGCAGTTTGCTAAGCTCATCCTTGGACATATCCAACTCGATATCGATCAGCCGCATGTTGTTATAGAACCGATCGATATGATCCTCGAGCGCGAACGGGATGCGGTTCCCGCAGCTTGTCGCGTCATACACGCCGTCGCCGAACCAATGCGAACGATCGTTGAACGGAACCATAACCTCGTCCAGTTCGCCAATCACGCCGTTGAAGTACGCGAGGGTTTCCATAGTGCATACACTCCTCTACAAGTTGATTGCCCTGAACGCGCCGCCGATCCCCATTATATACCCGCCGCGCCTAGCCGGAGCCGCGTCCGCGTGCTCCATCGAGGATAATATGGATTCCTCGACCGCGCAGACCATCGCCGCGAAGAACGGATCAAGCCCCGCCTCCGGCATGATCCGAACGGCGCGAGGCTCCGTCGAATCGTGAGGAATCCTGTCCGACGTGGAGAACGCGAGCGCGATCTCGCCGCTGCCGTGACCCGTATACCCTCCGGTGCGCGCAATCCCCGACTGCGCGCGCCTAGCCACTCGCGCCAGTTGTCTACCGGACAGCGGCGCGTCCGTCGCCACGACGATTATCACGCTGCCCTTATCCAGTCCGCCGCCGTTCTCCAGCGCGCCGCGCATCGCGCCGCCGAGCGCGCGTCCCGCCACGACCAAATCGCCCATAGAGCCAAAGTTGGTCATAGCCAGGCAGCCTAAGGTATACCGCCCGCCCGCGGCCTCGACCATCCTCGACGCGGAGCCTATCCCGCCCTTCAGGCCATAGCAAACCATGCCGCTGCCCGCGCCGACCGCGCCTTCCTCGAACGTCTCGCCCGCGTTCTCCGCGAGCAGGATAGCGCGCCGCACATCGTCGGCGGTTACAGCCATGGCGCGCAGATCGCTGATGAGGCTGTCGTTGCACTCGAGAACCACGGGGTTGACCGTCCCGGCGGTCTCGCCGATCTCCGGCGTGATATCCAGCATGTACCGCGCCACGCCCTCGAACCCCGCGCCCACCGCCAGCGTGTTGGTCAGCGCGATCGGGGTTTCCAGCGCGCCCAGCTCGGCGATCTGCATCAAGCCTATACTCTTGCCGAATCCATTGATCACATGCGCGCCAGCTGCGAACTTCGAGCGGAACGGATGCCCCTCGCCCGGGATTATGACGGTAACCCCGGTGCGCAGAGCGCGTCCCGGCTCATCCAGCCGCCCGCGAACGTTTACGTGCGCCACCCTCACGCCGGGCACGTCGGTTATGAGGTTCAGCCTCCCGCGCGCGAATCTCGCGTGCAGTCCGTCGTTCAGTTGGAATGGAAACGCTTGCGTCAGTCCCATACCGCCCTCGCCTGCCGATCGATTTACAGGATGAACCGGAACGCGGTCATAACGTCCAACCAGTCCCCCGCCTCGAACCGGATCGTCTTTTCGTCGACGCGTTTCGCTCCGGGATACTGGCTGTTCTTCATAGCCTTCTCATGCCTCGTGTAACGGATGAGCACGTCGTAATCGTCGGCTAGTGGCGCGAGGCAGTCCTTGCCGCCGCGAGAGAATCCCTCGACCGCCGCGCGCATGCCGTCGCGTATGCGTTCAGCCGCGTCCAGCGGATGCAGGCCGATCGACGCGCCGCCTCGACCCTCGCTCACCGCGACGGCGGTCAAGCCGGGAATCCACTCCTTCGCCTTCTCGCACAGCGCGCGATCCCCGCTAAGGAATATCACAGGCACGCCCAGCCGCGACGCGTACAGGCTGTGGATCATAAACTCGCTGGCGCGCGCGCCGTTAACGAATATCTCATACAGCGTGCCGTTCATTGTATGCGCGAGCGGGTTGCCATTATCATAGGCGGGGGAATGATAACCCGTGCAAGCGAACGCGTCGAATACTCCGGCGCGATCCCCCGTATCCAAGCCCGCGAAGCCGCCGTCAAGAGCGTCCGCCATCGAGCCTAAGCCGCCGCTCCAGCCGCGATGGATCAGCGTGCCTCGCGGCAGAGCCGAGGGGATCAGGTTGCGTCCCGAGTCGTGGGCGTCCTTGACCAAAATCATCGACGCGCCGCCCTCGCGCGCACCATCGCACGCCGCCGACACCTCTCGCGTCATCTGTTCGCGGAAGTATTGATATAGCGATCCGCCCTTGTCCGGATCGGTCTCGTCCCAGTGCGCTATGCCCGCCGTGCCCTCGATATCGCTGGAGATAAACAGCCTCATATGATCAGCCTCCAAATATTGACTGTAAACCGAACGCGTCCGCGTGTCAAGCGCGCGGATCGATCAACGGTAGTAATCGACCCCGCCCTCGAATATCGGCTGAAACGCGCCGGGATCCACATTCAGATATAAACCGCGCCCCGCGCGCTCGCTATGCCCCATCTTGCCCAGTATTCGACCATCCGGAGACGATATACCTTCCACCGCGCCATACGAGCCGTTCGGGTTGTAAGGAGGGAGCATGGTGGGATTAGCACACATATCGACATACTGCGACGCGATCTGACCGGCCTTTGCCAGCGACTCATACTGTTCGGGCGATATAACGAACCGCCCCTCCCCGTGCGACACGGCGACGGTATGCATATCCCCGACCGCGCACCGCGACAGCCACGGCGATAAGTTGGACGCTACGCGGGTGCGCGCCAGCATGCTCTGATGGCGGCCTATCGCGTTGTAGGTCAGCGTTGGTGAAGACGCGTCCTGAGCGCGGATCTCGCCACTTGGCACAAGCCCCAGTTTGATCAGCGCCTGAAATCCGTTGCATATGCCCAGCATCAGCCCGGCGCGCAGAAACCTATCCAGCGCGTCGCCGACCCAGGGGTTGCGCAGGAACGCGAGTATCAGCTTCGCGGAACCATCCGGTTCGTCGCCGCCGGAGAATCCTCCGGGCAGTATAATCATCTGCGAATCCTTGATCAGCGCGGACGCGCGGCGTGCGCTGCCAGCGATCTCTTCCGGCGTGAGGTTGCGTATCACCTGCACGACAGGCCGCGCCCCGGCGCGTTCCAGCGCGCGGGATGTATCCTCCTCGCAGTTCGTGCCGGGAAACACGGGTATCCACGCGCGAGGCTCGGCGAACCCGCCCGCCCGCGAGACGCTCTTTCGGATGAACGACACAGGCGCGACAGACCCCGATCCGCCGCGCGCGCGTCTGGGAAACACGTCTTCCAGCCGCGCGTCGTAAGGGATGATCAAGTCGTCCAGCCCCAGCCGCTCGCCTTCAACTATGATGACCGGCTCCGCGATCGTCTCCCCAACGTCGAGCAAGCCCGGCATATCGTCCATAGCCGCGCAGCCGCTTACCGCAAGCAGCAACGCGCCCGGGCATTGCTCAAACAGCGCGTCCGCGCCGCACTCCACCCGCGCTCCGACTTTATTGCCGATACCCATCTTGAACAACGCTTCAGCCAGCCCGCCCGGGCCCAGGGTCCACGCCGCCTCCAACCCTCCCGCCAGGGTCAATTCCTCAATACGATCCAGCGTCTTAACGAACCCGTCAGGATCGTCGAGCGGGTTAACGCCGACGCGAACCAGCCGCGCGCCCTTATCATGGCCGACGGGCTTGAACTCGTTGGACACGATACGGCGGATCGATCCCGCGCCGACCGCGAACGCCGCCAGCGTCGGGGGCACGTCCAACCCCTCGAAACTGCCCGACATGCTGTCCTTGCCGCCGATAGCCGCCACGCCAAGCGCCGTCTGCGCGCCCAGCGCTCCCAGCAGCGCGGCAAGCGGCATGCCCCATCTGCGCGGATCATTGCCCAGCCTTGGGAAATACTCCTGCACAGTCAAGTATAGTTTCGACCGCTCGAACCCCGCCGCCACGAGTTTGGCAACTGCCTCGCATACAGCGAGGAACGCGCCACCGTATGGATTGCGTTCCATCCATTCGGGCTGCATCCCGCACGCCATGCCGGAGCAGGTACCCGTCGCGCCCCTCGCCGGGAATCTAGAGGCCATGAACTGCGCCGGGGTGCGTTGATATCTCCCCCCGAACGGCGCTATCACCGTGCCCGCGCCAATCGTGCTGTCGAACCGTTCCGCCAGTCCCTGCTGTGAACAGACGTTCAAGTCTGATAACAATGATACGAACCGCTCCTTAATTGAACCGCGTTTGCCGATCGCCCCTCTCTCCCCCACAACGGAGCCATATACGGGTATAACGACGTCCGCGCGCCGCTTCGCGCCGTTCGCGTTAAGGAACGATCTATCCAGATCGGCGATGACCCGACCGCGCCAACGCATCATAAGACGCGGCGATTCGGTCACGACCGCGACGCGCGCGGACTCCAGATTCTCGCCTCGCGCGAAGCCGATCATCGCGTCCGCGTCCTCTTTCGCGACCACGACCGCCATACGCTCCTGGCTCTCGCTGACCGCTAGCTCCGTGCCGTCCAGACCGTCGTACTTAAGCGGAACCGCGTCGAGCGTTATATCAAGCCCGTCCGCCAGCTCGCCTATCGCTACGCTCACCCCGCCCGCGCCAAAGTCGTTGCATCGCTTGATCATCCGCGCCGCTTCGGGGTTCTGGAAAAGCCGCTGGAGCTTGCGCTCGGTAGGCGCGTTGCCCTTTTGAACCTGCGCGCCGCAGCTGGCGAGGCTGGATTGAGCGTGCGCGCGGCTAGATCCGGACGCGCCGCCTACGCCGTCCCTCCCCGTCCTGCCGCCTATCAGCAGAACAACGTCGCCAGGCTCCGGCCTCATCCTCCGGACGTTCTCGACTGGAACCGCGCCGACGACCGCGCCCAGCTCCAGCCGCTTGGCGACATAACCCTCGTGATAAAACTCGCGTACATACCCGGTAGCCAGCCCGATCTGGTTGCCATACGAGCTGAACCCAGCTGCCGCAGTCTGGGTTAGTTTGCGTTGAGGCAGCTTGCCCGGCAGTGTGCGCGAGATAGGCGCGGTGGGATCGCCCGCCCCGGTGATCCGCATCGCGTGATACACCTTCGCCCGCCCGCTGAGCGGATCGCGTATAGCGCCGCCTATGCACGTAGCCGCGCCCCCGAACGGCTCTATCTCGGTGGGATGGTTATGCGTCTCGTTCTTGAACAGCAGTAACCAGGGCTTCGGCTCGCCGTCCTCGTCCACCGTTACCGGAACGGAGCACGCGTTGATCTCTTCGGACGTATCCACCCTCGGCGCTCTGCCTTGAGCCGCCAGCGCCTTTGGCCCGAACGTAGCCAGTTCCATCAGGGTAGGCGCGCCGGACTTCGCGCGCAGACGCAGGAACCGCTCGTATACCTCGCGCGCGGCGGGATCGTTTATCTCGACAGAGTCCAACTCGGTGAGGAACGTCGTGTGCCGACAATGATCCGACCAGTACGCGTCGAGTATCGCCAGCTCCGTCCGCGTGGGATCGCGGCCTTCGTTGATGAAATACTCTTGGCAGCATAACAGGTCGGCAGTCTCCAGCGACAGCCGCTGTTCGTCTATCCAGCCCTTGAGCGCGTCCGCGTCCCAATCGCGGAACCCGCCGACAGTCTCCGGCGGCAGCGGCTCCGGCTGTTCGGAGGCCAGCGTTAGCGGCGGATCAAAAGAGGCCTCGCGGCTGTCCACCGGGTTGATCACATACTTCGCGAGCGCGTCTCGATCGCTTGGGGACACGTCGCCGCCCAGTATATACACCCTCGCCGATCGAACCAGCGGCCTGATCGACTGCGTGATCAACTGGATGCACTCCGCGGCGGAGTCGGCGCGCTGATCGAACTGCCCGGGCAGCGCCTCCCACGCGAACATCCGCGACCGATCCCCGCACGGCGGCTCCGCGTAAGCGTAATCCAGCGGCGGCTCGTAGAACACCAGCGGCGCTACGGACGCGAACGTCTCCGCGTCGATACCCTCCACGTCGTAGCGGTTGAGCGCGCGCACCGACGTTATGCCGGTCAATCCCAATTGCTCGCGCGCGTCGCGCAGAAGCTGATCCGCCTCGACCGCGTATTCCGGTTTCTTCTCCGTATATATACGATTAACCATTCGCGGCCTCCGATTTCGAGAGGCTCAACGCCCTCGCGCCTATATCGGCTCTGACGCGCATCCCCTCGAACGAGACGCGTCCCATCGCGGCGTACGCGCGCCCGACCGCCTCCGATAACGTCCCCGCCACAGCCGTAACGCCCAGCACGCGCCCGCCCGCCGTTATCAGCCCGTCCGATCCGCCGGAACCGCTAGCCACCCCCGCGCAGTCAATCTTAACACCTTCAGGTTGTTTTGTCAATACTGAAAAATCACGCGGGAATATTGGTAACCCTTTCCTATACTCGCCGGGATAACCCCCGCTTGCCGCGACCACGCAGCAAGCCGCGCCAGTATTAAATCTAACGTCGGCGTCGTCCAGCGAGCCGTTTCTTACCGCCGCCATGATATCCAGCAAGTCGCTCTCCAGCAAAGCGAGTACAACCTGCGCCTCCGGATCGCCAAACCTGCAGTTGTACTCGATGACCTTCGGCCCGTCGGCGGTCAGCATCAATCCGATGAACAGGCATCCCTTGAACGGACAACCTTCATCGCGCATCGCGGCTAGAGTCGGTTCGACTATCTCTCTCTCGATCCGGCTTAACAATCCGGGCGAGATCATCGGATGCGGGGCGATCGTGCCCATGCCCCCGGTGTTCGGGCCTTCGTCGGAATCGAACGCGCGCTTATGATCCATCGCGGCGGGCATCAATCGATAATGATTACCATCGGAGAATAATAATAGCGAGGCCTCTATCCCGCGTAAATCCTCCTCGATAACGACGCGCCGACCCGCTTCGCCGAACCTACCGCCCAGCATCGCGGCGCGCACCGCGTCTTCAGCGTCGCGGACACTACTAGCCCCCACTACGCCCTTACCTAGAGCCAGCCCATCAGCCTTAATCCACACCGGCATGGACGATCGCCTAACAAACTCGAGCGCGTCCCCCACTTCGTCGAAGACGCGGTAAGCGGCGGTGGGTATTCCGGCGCGGCTCATCAACGCTTTGGCGAAGGATTTGCTGCCCTCTATGCGCGCCGCAGCTTTCGTCGGACCGAACGCGGGCACGCCGATCGCCTCCAGCCTGTCCGCCAAGCCCAGGCACAACGGATCGTCCGGCGTGACGACCGCGAAATCTATCGATCGCGACATAGCGAACTCCACTATCCCATCCAGATCCGTTGCGGATATGCCTACGCGCTCCACCGGCGCGCAAGCCTCGTCGCGTTCAATCCCCGCGTTGCCCGGCAGGACGAAGATCGTACCCACCCGCGGATTCTCGCGGAGTTTCCGCGTTACGGCGTGTTCGCGCCCGCCCGAGCCGACGACCATCAGTGACAGCAATATGTTCACCTCATAATCATTATGACCGATCCAGTTAATGGTGGAACAATCGCGTACCGGTGAAACACAGCGTCATGCCGTGTTTATCGCACGCCGCGATTACATCGCCGTCGCGTTTCGATCCGCCAGGCTCCGCGACATACCTAACGCCGCTGCGCCGCGCGCGCTCTATGCTGTCCGAAAACGGAAAGAACGCGTCGCTGCCCATCGACACGCCGTCCAGTTTTGACAGCCATTCCTCGCGAGCGTCCCGCGTCAACGGTTCTGGAACGGCTCCGTCAAACCACGCCGGGTCAAGCGTCTCGCCGACAAGGTACAGGTCGATCGCGTTGTTGCGGTCGGGTCGGGATAATCCCTTCCTGAACGGCAGCGTCATGACCGTCGGATGCCGGCGCAGCCACCACTTGTCGGCTTTATCGCACGCCAGCCTGGTGCAATGGATGCGCGACTGCTGCCCAGCGCCCACGCCTATAGCCTGGCCATCCTTCACGCAGCACACCGAGTTGGACTGCGTGTACTTTAGGATAACCAGCGACAGCAGCAGATCGGTCGCGGCGCGATCGGGCACGGACGCGCTTTGGCTGACGATATTGTCCAGAAGGCTATGCTCGATGGATATATCGTTGCGTCCCGCCTCGAAGGTCACGCCGAATATCTGCCGCCGCTCGACAGGCTCCGGCTCGTAATCGGGATCGACGCGCAGCGTACAGTACGCGCCGCCGCGTTTCGCGCGCAGAATCTTCAGCGCCTGCGCGGTGTATCCCGGCGCGATTACGCCGTCCGATACCTCGCGTCTTATAACGTTCGCGGTATCCTCGTCGCACACGTCGGACAGCGCGATGAAGTCGCCGAACGACGATGTGGGATCGCAGTTCCTCGCCAGCAGATAAGCCTGGCACAGCGGCGAGTGTTCGCCGACCACGACCTCATGCGCAACCGCCGCTCCAGCCGGAGACACATGCTTAAACGACGCAGCGGCGGGACGGTTCGCGACGCGCTTCATCTCGCGCGCCAGCTGCCAGCCGTTCAACGCGTCCATCAGGTTAATATAGCCAGGCCGTCCGCTCTCCACCGTCAGCGGGAGCGAGTCCTCGCGGTAAACGCGCGCGGGTTTCTGGTGCGGGTTGAGTCCGTATTTCAGCGATAGCTCTGTCATTGCCACCTCACAGTTCGGACGGCGCGTCAGGCTGAGGCCTCGCGTTAACGATGCGGGTAGTCGGCGCGCCTCCGTCAAGCGGTATGAATCTTGTCAGAAGCGCGACGCGGTTCTCCGGATTCAGCGCGAACCAGAGCATGCGCGTCCAGTCCTCCATATCGTTGATGATGCTTACGGAGAACGGCTCCCCCTCGAACGACGGCAACGGATAACCGTCGCCCTGGTACGTATGGATGAAATGCCCCTCGCCGGCGATACCCTCGTACTCGAAGAACGATCGCAGAGTGGAGCCGCCCCTGTTCCGAAGCAACGCCAGCCTGTATTTCAGCCCGCCCGATACGGATACGATCGCGCTGATCCGGGGCGTGCAGTGAGGCGGATCAGGCTCGTAGCCCCACGTCCTTAACGCGTCCTCGAACGTCCCGCCCTCGTTGAGATACCGCGCGATGGTATCGGTTTGAGCGCCGTTGGTCACGATCGTCCAGCCTTTCGCCTCGGCTAGCGCGGTGTATAGTATCAGCGACGTGTCGCCGGTTAATCTGCCGTCGATCGCCCTGGTTATAATCCTGCCGTCCTCCCTCGCCAGCACGCGGGCGCGGCTGCGCTCGCTGCGCCCCAGCACGAAATAACCCAGCGCCGCGTTCTTCCCGTCGGGCGTGAGTCCGACGGCTACGCCGCGCCCCGGATACGGATTGCTGGCTAGCAGCGTTGTCAAGCTCTCCATTTACTCCACTCCAAATTCCTGCATAATTTGCGAACCTCGCGCGGCAGTAATTCCCATTCGGCCTGTTCCATCACGCGCGCCTGGAGTTTCTCCGGCGTGTCTCCCGGCAGTACGGCGACTGCCTTCTGCGCGAGTATCGGCCCGCCGTCGGGTTCCTCCGTGACGAGATGCACCGTTGCGCCCGTCACCTTTACCCCGCGCGCCAGCGCGGCCTCGTGCACCTTCAGCCCGTAGTATCCCTTGCCGCCGAAAGCGGGGAGCAGCGCCGGGTGAATGTTGACGACGCGTCCCTCGTAGGCGTTAATAATCTCGGCGGGCAGTATCGTCAGATACCCCGCCAGCACGATCAGCCCCGTCCTGAATTCGGCGAGCGTCTCCAGCATCCGCGCGGCGAACTCGCCGCCCAGTTTCTTTGAAGAGATAACGCGGGTGGGTATGCCCGCCGACCGCGCCCGATCCAGAGCTAGTATGCCCGAGCGGCTGCCTATCACCAACTCGATCCGCCCGAACGGATTCTCCGCGTCCATCAACGCCTGAAGATTGGTGCCGCCGCCCGACGCCAGCACGGCGATCCTTATCATGGCTCAATCACCCCCGCCGCCCATCCAACGCCCGATAGTTTATACATATACCTCGCCGTCGCCCGGCTCGATCTCGCCGACGGCATACGCTTCGATCCCGTTCGCGCGCAGAACAGTTATGGCGGTATCAGCTTCCTCGCGCGCGACTATCACGCCCATGCCCATCCCCATGTTGAACGTGTTGAACATGTCGCGATCCGACACGCCGCCTTCCTCCTGGATTCTGTCGAATATCGCGGGCACGCGCAGTTCGCTCCGGCTTACGCGCAGCGAGAACCCGGGCGCAAGCGCGCGCGGCAGATTCTCATAAAATCCTCCGCCGGTGATATGCGCGGCGGATCGCACCCCGTCGACCGACTCGAGGAGCGCGGTCATAGGCTTTGAGTAGACGCGCGTCGGTATTAACAGTTCGTCAAGCAATGAGGATTCCTTTAATAGACGATCTTCCGGAAAGACGCGGCGTATCAGCGAGAATCCGTTGGAATGCACGCCGGACGAGGGCAGGGCGATCAATATATCGCCGGCCTTCATCCCACCGGACGGGAGCTTGCGCCCGGACTCCAGTATCCCGACCGCGAACCCGGCTAGGTCATACTCGTTATCGCCGTAGAAGCCGGGCATCTCCGCCGTTTCGCCGCCCAGCAGCGCGCATCCCGCCTGTACGCATCCGTCGGCTACCCCGGACACGATCCTCTCGACGCGCTCGGGATTCGTCCGCCCCGACGCGATATAGTCCAGGAAGAATAATGGTTTCGCTCCGCAGCAGACGATATCGTTGACGTTCATCGCGACGCAGTCTATACCTACAGTGTCGTGTTTATCGCGCAGTATCGCGAGTTTCAGTTTCGTGCCGACCCCGTCCGCTCCAGCGGCGAGCGTCCGCCCGTCCCCTAGATCGAACAATCCGCCGAAACCGCCCACGCCGCCGACCACGCCGGGTATCTTCGCGCGCTCCACGTGACCGCGGATCAGATCGATCGCGCGGTATCCCGCGGTCACGTCAACGCCGGATCTCGCGTACGCGTCCGATCGGCTGCCCTTGCCGTGGCGAATCTGTTCAGGCATTGTACACGCCTCCAGTCCGGGTATCGAGCCGCCTCTCGAACCGCAGTTTGCCCGGGGCTTTCGGCGGCGGGGTAGGATAAACGCCGGTGAAGCATGCGTCGCAGAAATTCCCGTGTCCGGTATGATCCAGCATCGGCAGATCCTCCGCGCGGAAGTAGCCGATGCTGTCCGCGCCAATTATCGCGCGGATCTCTTCGAGGGAATGGTTATGCGCGATGAGGCTTTCGGTTGAGTCCACGTCCGTGCCGAAGTAGCACGGATGCCTGAACGGCGGCGCGGACAGCCTTACGTGCGCCTCGCTGGCGCCCGCCTCGCGCAGCAGTTTGACGATGCGCGTGGTGGTCGTGCCGCGCACAACGCTATCGTCCACCAGCACTACGCGCTTGCCGCGAACCGTATCCGCGATGGGGTTGAGTTTGATCCGTACCGCGTTCGCGCGCTGGGATTGTTCTGGTTGAATAAACGTGCGCGCGATATACTTGTTCTTGATGAACCCGATGCCGTAGGGGATCCCGCTCTGTCGCGCGTAGCCCAGCGCCGCGTCAATGCCGCTGTCGGGCACGCCTACCACCACGTCGGCCTGCACGGGGTGGTTGATAGCCAGCAGAGCGCCGGCCTTCATCCGCGCGCTGTGCACCGACGTGCCGTCGATCACCGAATCGGGGCGCGCGAAGTATATCAACTCGAACACGCACAGCGCGCGGCGGGGCGGGGTATCGTAGTATGGTATGCTGACAAGATCAGCGCCCGGGGACGCGACTACTATCTCGCCCGGCTCAACGTCGCGCTCGAACTTCGCGCCGATGCTGTCCAGCGCGCAGGACTCGCTCGCGAACACCCAACCGCCTTCATAACTGCCTATGCAAAGCGGACGGAACCCGAACGGATCGCGGACTGCTATCAGTTTGCGCGGGCTCATGATCACGGACGAGTACGCGCCCTTGATCCTGCGCATCGCGCGGCGCACGGCCTCCTCGATCGACGCCGACTGGATGCGCTCCTGGGTGATGATGTAGGCCAGCACCTCGGAGTCGCTGGTGCCGTGGAAGATGGAACCCTTTTGTTCCAGTTTGTCGCGCAGTTCCATCGCGTTGGTCAGGTTGCCGTTGTGGGCCAGCGCCATGCTGCCCTTTAGGTGGTTGACCAGCAGCGGCTGCGCGTTGCTCGACTGCATCCGTCCGGTAGTCGCGTAGCGGCAGTGTCCGACGGCCATCTCGCCGGAGCCAAGCGCGCGCGCCGCGTCGAGCCGGAGCACGTCGGTGACTAATCCCACGCCCTTGCGCGCGTCGATCACTCCGGCGCGATTAACCGCTATGCCGCAGCTTTCCTGGCCTCTATGCTGCAGCGCGAACAGCGCGTGATACGCCGCGCCTACCACGTCCGCGCCGGGCGCGCACACGCCGAACACGCCGCACTCCTCGTGAAGTTTATCGAATATCACTTATCAGCCCCTAACAATCTCGCGCGAATCTCGCGGTAGGCTTCCTCCACTCCGCCCAGGTTCCTGCGGAAACGATCCTTGTCCAGTTTCTCGCCCGTGTTCGCGTCCCAGAACCTGCATGTATCCGGAGATATCTCGTCCGCCAGGACGATTTCGCCGCCGGGCAGCCTGCCGAACTCCAGCTTAAAATCGACCAGCGTTAATCCGGCGCCGGACAGGTATTCTTTCAGTATATTGTTAATCCTTAACGATGCTTCCGATATGAGTTTGAGTTCCGATTCATTCGCCCAATCCATAGCGAGGATATGCGAGTCGTTCACGATCGGATCGCCCAGCGAGTCGTCCTTATAACAGTACTCGATAACCGTGCGCTTCATTGGCGCGCCTTCCGCGATACCCAGCCGTTTCGCCAGCGAGCCTGCCGCGATATTGCGTATTATTACCTCGAGCGGTATAATCGAAACGCGTTTTACGAGGGTATCGCGGTCGTTTAGTTCCTCGACCAGGTGGGTGGGTATGCCGTTGGACTCGAGCAGGCGCATCAGGTGGTTGGTCACGCGGTTGTTGATCGCGCCTTTGCCGGAGATGACGCCCTTCTTCAGGCCGTTGAACGCGGTCGCGTCGTCCTTGTATGATACGACGCATAGCTCCGGGTTGTCGGTGGCGTAGACCTTCTTAGCCTTGCCTTCGTATAACATCGATCCGCGCGCGGGGATGGTTGACGTAACCATGATGATCGCCTCCTTGTTTGGGGGTGGGGGCGTTCTTTAGGAGGAATCACTCGCCAGAGCGAGTATTAGCCGGAAGGAAACTACCGGGCGAGCCACCCACCAGGGTGAGTATTAACCGGGAGGAAACTACACATAGTGCCCCTACCCGTTCAATCTTGCGTCCTTCTCCAGCACAGCCTTGCGGTTTCGCTCTCGCATCGCGTCCAGTTTTGCCGCTAGGCTCTCGTCCGTGACGGCTAGTATCTGCGCGGCTAACAGCGCCGCGTTGACCGCGCCGCCTATCGCCACCGTCGCGACGGGTATCCCGCCGGGCATCTGCACCGTCGATAACAACGCGTCCAGCCCGTCCAGCTCGCCGGATCGCATCGGAACGCCTATAACCGGAATCGTGGTCCGCGCAGCTAACGCTCCGGCTAGATGCGCGGCCTTACCCGCAGCCGCAATTATCGCGCCGAAGCCGGACTCCCTCGCGTCCGCGGCGAACGAGGCCGCCTCGTCCGGAGTCCTATGCGCGGAGAGTATCCGCGCCTTATACGGCACGCCCAGTTCCGCCAGCGTATCGAAAGCGCCCTTCATCGCGGGCAGATCGCTGTCGCTTCCCAGCACAATCCCGATCGTCAATGCGCGCATCCAGATATTGCCTCCAAAACGAACGCAAGGGAGCCGAACACGCCTACGCGCGTCCGGCCCCCTCTATCCCCCGCGAGGTAAACCCCGCCGTCAAAACAGCCCATGTTACGATAGATTCCTTTCGAATCATGGCGTTTCGTGTGTCGGACTCTATTGTAACGCGAAACTGCAGGATTGTCAAACGTGAGATTCATCTATTGAATCGCGCGTAGTATTGTGCATCATGTCGGTTCCTTGTTCCACCAGGTCTGCGGCAGGTCAATCTTGTCGCGCGAGGCGTGAAGGAAGTCGTACATCCGCTCGTACTCGGTGCCTATGGAGATAGACTCCACCTCGCGCAGCGGCCTAACCACCGGCGGCTGCTGAATTCGTCCGAAAAAGTCGAACGCGTCCAGCGTGACGCGCAGATCATCGCGCGCCTTGACCCTGCCCGTGTACGTTCTGGACGAGGTGAGCAGGCTGATCGTGCGCCGCTCCCGCTTCGCCCAGTCCAGCACCCAGTGCGATAGATCGGACTCGGGGGACGCGGGCTTGTGCGTGAGCGGCGCGCGGTCCTCGCCGTAGAGCCTAGCTAGCAGTTCCAGCCTCGTCTCCTCTTCGTCGCCCATGTATACCTGCTGCACGTCGCTCACGCGCCACAGCAGCCAGCCGTCACGGTGCCCCCACGGCGTGAGCGCGGACAGCAGCACATGCTTAGCGTTCACCTGCTCGATGTACCCGCTGCAGTACGCGTCCGGGTCGTTCATGTCGGTGTAGAGCGATACGACCAGATCGTGTTCCATCGCGCTGCGCATCTGGTATACCACGAAACTGATCGGCATCATATCACCCCCTTGCGCGCCTGGCGAGCGCGGGACGCCGCGTCCGACAGCATTCCTCACGATACGACTATTATAGTAAATGCGCGGCGCGATTGCAACGGTAATATTCCGTTTATGTGATGGGCGTACTGGATATAGGCAAAGAATGGGTATTGGCGGCGGATTCCATGGACGGCAAAAACCCCGCCGTGCCTGGCGGGGCTGCTTGCGCGTATAACGCGATCGAGTGCTATGCGGGTTACAGCAGGATGCAGATCATCCCGCCGCCGCCCTCGTTGACAATCTTCGTAAGGGTATCCTGAACCTTCTCCTGCGCGTCCAACGGCATATTCGACAACTTCGTGGAAAGCCCTTCCCTTACCATCTCGTGCAGGGACTTGCCAAAGAAGTTGGTCTCCCATATCTGTTCCGGATTCTGCTCGAACTCGCTGAGCAGATATTGCACCAGCTCTTCCGACTGCTGCTCCGTGCCCACGACCGGGGTCACTTCCGTTGTGATGTCGGTGCGGATCAGATGCAGCGACGGCGCGCTGGCCTTGAGCCTCACGCCGAACCTGTTGCCCTGCTTGACGATCTCCGGCGGTTGAAGCGTCAGCTCCGATAGCGCGGGCACCACCAATCCGTATCCCGTCTGGCGCACGGCGGACAGAGCGTCCGCTATGCGGTCGTATTCCTTCTTCGCGAATACCAATTCCTTGAGCAGAGCGAGCAGGTGCGCGTCGCCGCGAATCTCGGTGCCGGCCTCCTCGCCCAGTATCTTGTTGAACAAACCCTCCCTAAGCGGCAGCGAGTATGTGACGGAGCCTTCGCCCAGCCTGACCGAAACCTGCTGCGCGGAGTCCGCGTACTCGTTCGCGCTTAACGCGCTGGCGAACGCGGATTGATCCCGCATCAGCGGCGCGTCCATCTCCGCGTCGGCTGCGGTATCGAGAAGGGATCTTAACAGCCAATGGTTTTCGTCAAGGGCTTGCGTCCAGCCGGGCAGCTCGATCCTGAACTCGCGCATCGGGAACGCCATCAATAGATCGTTGAGCAGGCTGGATATCTCCTCCGTGCCCATGTTCTTAGCGTCCAGCGCGGCGACCGGAACCGCGTACTTCGCCTCCAGAAGCTGGCGCAGCTGCTGGGTCTCGGGGCGGTTGGGAGCGGCGCTGTTGAGCACCACCACGAAGGGTTTATCCAGCGCCTTAAGCTCGCGCACCACGCGTTCCTCCGCGTCCGTGTACGCGCTGCGCGGCAGCTCCGTGAAACTGCCGTCGGTGGTTACGACCAGCCCCAGCGTGCTGTGGTCGGTGATGACCTTGCGCGTGCCCGTCTCCGCCGCGTCCTCAAAAGGTATATCTTCGTCAAACCACGGGGTGTGCACCATGCGCGAGTCCTCGCCCTCGGACGTGCCCAGCGCGCCCGGCACCAGGTACCCCACGCAATCGACCAGGCGCACGCTCGCGCTCACGCTATCGCTGAGCGATACGTCCACGGCCTCGTCGGGCACGAACTTGGGCTGAGTGGTCATGATCGTGCGTCCGCTGCCGCTCTGGGGCAGCTCGTCGACGACGCGCATGCGCTTGTGCGGGTTGTCGATGAGCGGCGTTACCATCTGCTCCATCATGCGGCTGATAAACGTGGACTTGCCCGTTCGCACAGGCCCGACTACGCCGATGTATATGTCCCCGTTCGTCCGTTCGGCGATATCACGGTACAGGTCAAAGGATTCCATTTTGCGCATCCTCCTTTAACGGACAACGGCGTGCCGCGTCCCTTACCTTCCGGTTTGGGAGATGGTATGCGCAAGCGCGGGGTTATATTACGGCTGCTTGCCGATATAGGCCAGTATCCCGCCGTCCACATACAAAATATGGCCGTTTACGAAGTCGGACGCGCGCGAGGCCAGGAACACCGCCGGGCCTGCCAGATCGTCCGTCGTGCCCCAGCGCGCGGCGGGGGTTTTGCTGATGATGAAGCGGTTGAACGGGTGCCCCGGCTCGCGCAGAGGCGCGGTCTGCGGGGTCTCGATGTACCCAGGCCCGATACCGTTGCACTGTATGTTATACTGTCCGTACTCGCTTGCGATGTTGCGGGTGAGCATCTTGAGTCCGCCCTTCGCGGCGGCATACGCGCTGACCGTCTCGCGACCCAGCTCGCTCATCATCGAGCAGATGTTGATGATCTTGCCGCCGCCAGATGCGATCATCCCCGGCAGCACGGCCTTGGCGACGATGAACGGCGCGGTTAGATCCACGTCGATCACCTTTCGGAAGTCGGAGGCCTCCATCTCGATCATCGGCACGCGCTTGATTATGCCCGCGTTGTTGACCAGGACGCCGATGGTTCCCGCGTCGCGCTCGATCTGGCTGACGAGGCCTCGCACCGCGGATTCGTCCGTCACGTCGCAGACGTAGCCCAGCGCGTCGATCCCCGCCTCGCGATATGCTGCTAAACCCTTGTCCACCAGTTCGCGGCTGATATCGTTGAACGCGACGCGCGCGCCATGCGCCGCGAGCGCCGAGGCTATCGCGTAACCGATACCGTATGATCCGCCCGTGATAAGAGCGATCCTGCCCGTAAGGTCATATAGGCTGCTGGCTGGCATGGATGTTCCTCCCGTTAGTGTGATGCCGCGCGCGCGGTCGCGCCGCGCGGGTTACGCGTCTTGCGTATTATATATAGTAGGCTTCCGGCTTGATCAGCTTATAGCCGCCGCTCGATTGATCGACCCTTACGATCAAGCTCTTTGCGCGTATCGGCGGGAACTGTATAATCCGCTTGTGTCCAATCGCCTTGCCAGCGTATATAACCTTTGGCCGATAGATAAGGCGGCTTTTTACCAGAATACTGAATTCAGAGACACGTCCCCCAGTCTCCATATCCTCGCCGATAACGATATGGTTTACTAACCGCTGTTCGCTAAGCTCGATAGCCGCGCCGTTTTCCGACTCGACTAAAGACGATGGCAGCGGGTTTTGGAAGCGTCGGCGTATCTCCGCGCCGAACTCTTTTAGACGGATAGCGTCGACGTTGGGTAAAAGGCCTCGCCTATCCGGGCCGATATTAATCAAGAAGTTCGCGCCGTTGCCCACCGAATAGTAGTATAGCCCAACTAGCTCCTCAACGCTCTTGACCGTGTGAACGTCGTACTCGCTATAGAACCAATTGTGGTCGCGCATCATGAAATCGCACTCTGCGGGCAGGAACTCTTTGCCGTCGAGAGCGTCCTTGCGGCTGGTCATGACGGAAAAGTCTAGCTCGCTTACCCAGTCGCTGTTTTCCACACCGGCGATGCCCGCTTCGTTGCCGACCCAGCGCGTGTCGGGATCCCACATGTTGAATATGAGGATATTGGGCTGTAAACCGCGGATAGCCTTGACGATGCGCTCCTTGTCGTACTCGTGCCCCTCGGAGCCGCAGCCGTCGAACCATAGATAATCTATTTGCCCATAGCCGCTAAGCAGTTCGCTGACCTGCGCGATGAAGTAATCGTCATGCTCTTTGGCGGAGCGGTCGCCATAGCCGATCTCGGCGGGGGAGTAATACAACCCTATCTTGATATCGTACTTGCGGCACGCGGATACAAACTCGGCAACGACGTCGCCCCGCCCGTTTCTCCAGGGGGTTAGTCCGACATGATACTCCGAATGCTTGCTGGGCCAGTTCGCGAAACCGTCGTGATGCTTACACACTAGGATAGCGTATTTCGCTCCGGCCTCTTTTATTGTCGCGATCCACTGTTCGCAGTCCAGTTCCGTCGGGGCGAATCCTTCCAGCGGCATGGGCTTGCCATCCCAATCGCGGCGGCCTTCGTAAAACGTGCGTATGCCGAAGTGAAAGAACGCGCCCATTTCCCAATCAAGGAACGCGAGCCGCTCCGCGCTCGGTTGTGATTTGCGCAAAATGAATCCCTCCGCGTTACACATAATGCGGGGACGGCTGAGAGCAGCCGCCCCCTCTTGGGTTACGCTAACCGATTACTTGTATTGCCGATCATACGCCGTCTGTCGTATCGCGGTGTATTCGTCGACATGCAGCGCCGACAGCTGCGAGAGGTACGAATCCCATTCTTTGTCCAGATCCTTGTTCCCCGTGAGGAATAGCACTATGGACTCGGTGACGTAGTCCTTAAGATGCGTCTGGTAGGTGTTCACGTCCGCGCCTTCCTGCTCCGTGTAGGCCAGCGGGGGCACGTAGTACGACACGTTTTCATACGGTACGAAGTAGTCGTGCGTCTCCTGATACAGGCGCGGCTCCTGGCTCCACTGGGTCTCGGGATCGTTGAAGTCGGCCATCTCGCCCAGGCGGAAGTCGCTGGAACGGTTCGCCATGATGATGTTATCCATGCGCGTATTCAACCGCTGCGTCTCGCCGTCGCCCAGCCAGTGCTGGATATACAGGGCGGGCTTGCCGTTGATGCCCAGCGCGCCTTCCGGCGGCAGGTCGTAGTTCACGCCCAGTTCGCCCACTTGGGAGCGGAGGGTAACTTCGGGGTTGTAAAGCTGATCCAGCCATTTGAACGCCGCTTCGGGGTTCGCGCATTTCTTGGTGATTACCGCTATATCGCGCTGCACAGCCGTGCTCGTTGTTACCGAGTGGCGAACGCCGTCCGGGCCTTCGAGCGGGCTGAGACCCGAGTACAAGCGCGAACGGTTGTCGCTTGAGTCAACGTCGGCCGGCACGCCCTGCCACCATGTGAACGACGTAAAGCCGCCCAGCAGGATGGCGGCGGGATCGGAGCCTAATTGCACCAGCTGATCCGGGGTTTGGGTCAAGCCCATTACATCCACCAGGCCTTCGTCGATCAGTTTCTTGATCCAGCGCAGGCCGTCGCGGAACGCCTCGTCGTCAGCCGCAAACTGCAGCGTGCCGGACTCGTCGATGTAGTGGTACCATTCGTCGTAGAACGGCACGAACGAGTTAAGCAGGAACGCGTAGATACGCTGATTGGCTTGATTTGCGCCGGTGAACGGCACTTCGTCCGCTATGCCGTTGCCGTTGGGATCGCCGTCCTTGAACGCGCGCAGCACGGCCTCGAACTCGTCGATCGTGTTCGGGTACTCCAGTCCGAGCGTGGTCATCCAATCGCGGTTGATCCATGCGCGCTGAGAGTGCATGCAGTGATAGCACGCGTTGATGCTGGGTAGAGCGTATATGTTGCCATCGACCGCCGTGATCATGCCCGGCAGCAGTTCGGGGTATTCGTCGAACAGTTTCTTTGTCTCCACGCCGTGTTCGTCGATCAGGCCGTTAAGCGCCTTGAATACGCCGCGCGCACCGTTCACGTCCGCCTGCACGACGGTTCCGATGAACATATCCGGCAGTTCGTCGCTGGCTATCATCAGGTTGACGCGCTCGGTGACGATGTCGGACGGGACTTCTACGTAGTTGATGTGCACGTTGGTGCGATCCTCATACCACTTGCCGAACGAATTCTCGTTGAGATCGCCGATGTACGTAACGTCCTGCATCACGACCTCAAAGGTAATGGGTTCGTCGGTCACATAGGCGGCGCTCTCTGCGAACGCGCTTGCCGCGCCTGTGAGCAACATGAGCGACAGCAACGCGGCGAGCAGCTGGCAGCGGGGTTTGTTCATGGTCTACCTCCTAGTTTTGGTTATGCCGCGCGCGGCGGCATAGCGTTTATGCCAGGCCGGCGGAACGAAGGTCAACCCTTGATAGCTCCGACCATAACGCCTTTTACAAAGTGTTTCTGGATGAACGGATACAGCAGCAGCATGGGTGTGGAAGATACCACGATAAGCGAGTATTTCAACAGATCGGCCAGCCCCTGTTGGCGCTGAAGCACGCTTGCGTCGATCATCATGTCGCTGTTCTGGTTTTGGATCAGTATGCTGCGCAGCGTTATCTGGAACGTGAACTTGGCCTTATCCTTAAGGAAAATCATGTGGTTGAAGTACGCGTTCCAATGCCCCACCGCGTAGTACATCACCAGCACGGCCAGTATGGGCGCGGATAATGGCAGCACCACGCGGATCAGGTAATATATGTCCGAACACCCGTCCAGCTCGGCGGCCTCGTATAGTTCGTATGGTATGCTTGTAGAGAAGAACGTCCGGGCGACGATAACGTTATATACGCTTATCGCGCCTGGCAGCACTAACGCCCAATAAGTGTTGTACAGGCCTAGGTTCCTTACCAATAGGAAAAACGGTATCAGTCCGCCGCCGAAAAACATCGTGAACGACAATATCCCCATGAATACCCCTCGCCCGACGAATGTTTTGACTGACAGCGGATACGCCGCCATGACCGTGCACATCAGGTTGATAGCCGTGCCAAGCGCCGTTACATGCACGCTGTTGAGGAACGTGCGCATCAATCCCGCGTCCCTGAATATGGTGGTGTAGCCCACCGTACTGAACCGCACGGGGTATAGCCATACCTGACCCGATATGACGGCGTACGGCTCGCTGAACGACGCGCTTAGCACGAATATCAACGGATACGCGACGATAATCAGCACGAACGCCAGCGCGGCGTACATGATAACGTTAAAAACCGTGTCCGCTGGGGTTAGGCGTATCGGACCACGGCGTTTCGCTTTATCGGACAGCCTGCGTCCAAGGTCTCGGTATCCGGACGATCCTCGCGCGGACTTGCCTCTCGCCGTTACCATAGGCTTGTCTCACCCACCCTTCGCGCGATCTGGTTGACGATCACCAGCAGAGCGGCGTTGATCACCGAGTTGAAAAGCCCGACCGCCGCTGAGAAGCTGTACTGCGCTTGCAATAGACCCATCCTGTACACGAATGTTGAGATAACGTCCGACGTCGCCATATTCAGCTGATTTTGCATTAAGTATATCTTTTCATACCCGACGCTCATGACGGAGCCGAAGCTCAGTATAAACAATATGACGATCGTGGGCATAATGCTGGGCAGATCGACATGACATATCTTCTGCAGCTTGCTCGCGCCGTCCACCACCGCGGCTTCGTGAAGCGACGCGTCCACGCCAGCCAGAGCGGCTATATAAATAACGGCCGAGAAACCCATGCTCTGCCAGACGCCCGACCACACATAAATGGTTTTGAAAAACTTAGGCGCCGATATGTAATCGATACGCTGCCCAGTCATCGACGTAATCGCCTTGGCGAGTATGCCGCTGCGCGGGTTTAGAAACATCACGATCAGCGAAACCATAACCACCGTCGAGATAAAATGCGGAGCGTATGTTACCATCTGCACGGTTTTTTTGAATCTCACGTTTGGACACTCGTTTATCAGAAGAGCGAATATGATAGGCACGGGGAAACCGGCGAGCAGTCCATAAATGCTTATGCCTACCGTGTTTTTCATAAGCCGAGGGAAGTTATAAGAACCTATGAACTCGCGGAAATGTTTTAGCCCAGCCCACTTGCTGCCCCATATGGAGTCGCTGACGACGTAGTTTTTAAACGCGATGACTATGCCGTACATCGGCCCGTATGAGAAGATAAGAACGCTCGCGAGAGGCACAAGGAACAGCAGGTACAGCTGCCAGTGCTTCTTGATCCGTTTGCCGCGCATCTGGTTCGTACGCTTACCCGAGGCAAGCGTCATAACAATCACCTCGTTTGGGCTACTTGAACTAAAATTCCACGCAAATGTATTCTACTACTATATGGCGATTATGTCAAGTCCGCAGTTGTCGGCAAATACGTCTAACGCCGCGCGTGTTTGTGCGTTGCCATGTTGCCGCGGCGTGCCGCACGAATCCGGCGAGTGTCAGCGCTCAAGTCCGCGTCTTGACACGCTAACCGCGCGCGCGGTATCATCGGCTATACAATACACGAAACGGAGGCGGGGACAATGAGCGGCAGGCCTGTGACGCTGTGCACGTGCCAGTGGGCGGATATGCCTTTTGACGAACTGTGCGCGCTGGCGAAAAAGATGGGTTACGACGGGCTGGAGATAGCGTGCTGGGGAAACAATCTCGATCTGGACAAGGCGTATGAGGACGATTCATACGCGCGCTGGATACTCGATACCCTGGAGAAAAACGGGCTGATCGTCAAGGCGATAGCGGCGCACATCATCGGGCAGTGCGTCGGAGACGCGCCCGATCCGCGACTTAACAATTTCGCTCCGGCGCGGCTGGCGAACCAGCCGGAGGCGATACGCGCCTGGGCCGTCGAGACGATGAAGAAAGCCCCGGCTGTCGCCAAGAAGCTGGGGGTCGGCGTTGTGACGTGCTTCACAGGATCGCCGATATGGAAATATCTTTATTCATTCCCGCAGACGACGGAACGGATGGTCGAGGACGGATTCAACGAGATCGTCAGGCTGTGGACTCCGATACTGGACGAATTCGTCAAGCATGGCGTAAAGTACGCGCTGGAGGTGCATCCGGGCGAGATCGCGTTTGACTATTACTCGACCAAGAGGCTGCTCGAGAAGTTCAAGGATCGCCCGGAGTTCGGGCTGAACTTCGATCCCAGCCACTTACAATGGCAGGGGATCAAGCCGCATCTGTTCCTTCAGGATTTCGCGTCCAGGGTGTACCACGTGCATATGAAGGACTCGGCTGTGACGCTGGACGGGCGGAGCGGGCTGCTGGGCAGCCATATCGACTTTGGCGATCTGCGGCGAGGCTGGAATTTCCGCTCGCTGGGTCATGGCGACGTGGACTTCGAGTCGATCATTCGCGTGCTGAACGCTATAGGCTACGACGGGCCGCTGTCGGTGGAGTGGGAGGATAGCGGCATGGATCGCATCGACGGCGCTACCGAGGCCGCCGCGTTTGTCCGCAAAGTGGACTTCAAACCATCGACGTTTAAGTTTGACGAGGCTATAGCGAATTAGTTTGCCGATGGCGGCGCGATTGTAGGAAACACCCCCTCTGCCGTAGTCGGCGCGATTGTAAGAAACACCCCCTCTGCCGCAGTCGCTGGAGGGGGTTTTTGCATATCTCCCAAAAACACCACCAAATTTTTAGCGAATCCGCCGTGTTGACAATCCCTTTGCTCCAGCGTATCATATGGTTAATGGCTAATGCCACTAACCATTACCACCGAAAGGAGGAGCCGCTTGAATGAGAGCCAACCGGTATACCAGCGGATCATCGAGGTGATCGAGAACGATATCATCGCGCGCGTGTACGACGCGGACGGCCTGATCATCTCGACTAACCAGATCGCGAAACTCTACTCCGTCAACCCGTCCACAGCCATGAAGGCTATTGCCCAGATGACCGAGGACGGCACGATCTACAAGCGGCCCGGCATCGGGATGTGCGTGTCGAGGGGAGCGCGAGACCGGTTGATCGAAAGCCGCCGCGCGGAGTTCTTCGGTCCGGCGCTCGACGCGCTGTATTCGCGGGCGAGGACGCTGGGCGTTACGGTGGAGGAGATCGCCCAATCGTTAAGAGAAAGGGAAGCCAGCCATGATTGAGTTCAGAAACGTTACCAAACGCTACGGCGGAACAACCGCGCTGGACAGCGTGACGCTGAACGTCGCGGACGAAGGCATATACTGCCTACTGGGACGCAACGGAGCGGGCAAAACCACGCTGATGAAACTGATCGCGGGATACGTCCACGCCTCGTCGGGCGAGGTCGTCGTGGACGGATCGACGGTCACGCCGATGAATAGCCCCACGAGCGTGCAGTTCATCGAGAGTAACGCGGCGCAGTTCAACATGAAGGTCGGCAGCTTGCTGGAGTCGGCGAGCGGGCTGCAGAGCGATTTCGATATCGCTTTCGCTAAACGGATGCTGACGAAGTTCCGCCTCAACCCCAACAAACGATTCAAACAGTTGTCGTTCGGCATGAAAACCATGGTCACTACCATCCTGTCGTTGGCTAACAACTCCAAGGCGCTGCTGCTCGACGAACCGGCGCTCGGGTTCGACGCGATTATGCGCTCGCAGTTCAACGCTCTGCTCTACGAAAGCTACGAGCGGCGCCCGCGCGTTATCATCGTATCGACGCACCTGATCGACGAGATAGCCAAGATCGCGCAGAAACTCATCATCATCAACGGCGGGAGGATACTGTTCCAGGCCGGCATAAACGATATAGACGAGAAAGCATACGTGCTGACAGGACCGTCCGCCGCGCTGAAACCCGCGATAGAGGGACTCAACGTGATAGGCAGGGAGACCGTCGGCGGGATGCTGGCCGCGTATGTGTATGATAAGCGTATCGCGCCCCCTGCGGGAGCGATGATCGACAGGCTGTCGCTGCAGGATTTCTTTATCAAGCTGGTGGGAGGGGATGTACGGCATGAGTAAATCGAGTTTTGCGGCGGCAAAGATACTGTCCAGGCAGATCAAGCCGGCTTACTTTACCGGGATACTGGTCGGGTTGATGCTGCTTTCGATGTATATCGTCGCGGTTTCGCTGCCAGATAACCAAACGGGGCTGCTGTCATTAGCCGACGTCGGAGCGCTGACGCTGATTGTCGCGGCTATTGTAATACCCTCCAAGTGTTTGCGCCGCCTGATCAACCTGGGCGGCAAGCGCGAGGACTTCTGGCGCGGCAGCGCGCTCGTGTACGCTGTTATATCGGTGTGCGTGGCGCTGTTGAGCGTGCTGTTTTATTACACCGTTGACGACTGGATGCTGGCTAATGGCAAGGTGGTCGAGAGACTCTCGATAATCGAGGCGTTCGGCTTCACCCGCAACGGCGCTGCCGCCGCGTTCTTGCGGCAAGTGGCGGTATGGTTCTTCTTCGCGATGTTCGTCCATACGCTCACGCTGTTGCAAGATTGCTGGATTGGCTGGGCTATCGACGTGCTTATAGTGGCGATAATCAGCGTGTTCACGCCTATCGCGCCTCTGCGCGCATTTGAGGCGTGGTTCTGGCGGATGGTGATATTCCAGCCGAACGCGTTCGCGCATATACTGACATGCCTCGCGCTGGGGTTAGGGTTGTTCGCGCTGAACCGTCCCATCCTGGGATGGAAGGATCTGTGATACGCCGATGATCTGCGACGATATCGCGCCGCGCGGACACGCGCGCCGGCAGTTCCCGCACCGGACGCACTCCGCGTGGTTGCATTCCCCTGCTGGATCGATCGACATCGGGCAGACCGCCGCGCATGCCGCGCAACGCGTACACCGCGCCGCGCTGTACCGATAGCGCAGTATCGCGGCGCGGTTGAACAGCCCGTATATAGCTCCAAGAGGACAGATATACTTGCAGAACGGCCTCGATATGATGATCGATCCCACAACCGCCGCGATCAACACGAGCGCCTTCCATCCAAACAGCCATCCGGCGACCTCGCGCAAAGCGGGGGTCAGCGCAACCAGCGGGATCCCCGCCTCCAACGTACCCGCCGGGCATATCCATTTGCAGAACCAAGGCAGACCGCCGCCGACCGCGTTCACGGCGGTCATGGGCAGTATTATCACAAATACAGCCAGAATGATATACTTCGCGAACCTCATAGGCCGATCGAGGCGGAAAGTCCGCGCCTTCACCGGGAACGGTATCTTATGAAGCAACTCCTGCGCCCAGCCGAACGGACACAGGAACCCGCACGCGAACCTGCCCATCAGACCACCGATCAGCAGCAGGAATCCCGCTATATAGTAAGGGAACCCAGCGCCCGCGCCCCCGAGCGCCGCCTGAAGCGAGCCTATCGGACACGCGCCCAGACTGCCAGGACAGGAATAACAATTCAATCCCGGCAAGCATAACTGTTTCAGCCGGCCTTGATACAGCCTCCCCGTAACGAATCCGCTAAGATGCGCGTTGGTAAGCAGCGCCCACCCCGCCTGTATCCACGATCGCGGCGGGTTCCTCAACCGATCCCAACGCATTCCAGACAGACCCTAACCGCCTTCATCATCACCGCGAGAGCCTCGCCGCGATACGCGCCTATGACCATCATCGCCGCGCCGATCAGCGTAAGCATTATCCCCGCGCGCCGTCCGCGAAGCGCGGTCACGGATTATCCAGCCTGGCGAGAACCGCGTCAATCTCCTTCGACCATCCCGCCGCGTCGCGCGATCCTATCAGCGTTTCGACCACCTTGCCCGTTCCGTCAAGGAAGAACGTGGTCGGCACATACTGCAGTCCCGCCACAAACTCGTTCCACAGCGCCTGATCCGGCAGTATCACCAGATAATCAGCCCGCGCGCCGCTCAACAGCGTCCGCGCCTGTTCGATAACCGCCTCGTTCGCCGCGAGCTTGAGCTGATCAACCCCGTCCTCCAGCAATCCCACCATCTGAACGCCCTTGTCCGCGTACTCAAGCGCGACCTTGCCCAGTTCCGGCAGCTCCCTCACGCACGGCGCGCACCAAGTCGCGAATACGTTCAGCACGGTCAACTTATTTCCGGCGAAGTCGGATTGAGTCACCTTCTCGCCCGCGAGCGAGCGCGTGTCAAACTGGATCGGCCATGCCGCGCCGTCCGCGCCGCCATCGCCGTTTACGCACGAAGATAATAATATTGCCGCGACAGCCAGCGCCGCCAGCATCGCGCCGAAACGTTTCATCTTATATACCCCTTCCCCGAATAGATACTCAATACTTCGACGCGCGCGCCGATTACCCTTCCGATTGTTTCCGATTTTTTTCCGAATGTTTACGCTTTGTTTACAGCGCCGCGCTTGACTTTTGCGGATCAATCGTTATACTTGTATCATGCCGAAGAAAGGAGGTTCGCGACGCAGATTATGAACCGATCCCGCGTCGTCGCCTGGGTCGTGCTTATCAGCATCGCTCTGGCGCTGTCCGTGCCCACCGCGTTTGTCGTGGTTAAGACGGATCACCTCCATGACCGCAAGGAAACCAGCGGCGGCTGTTCCGTGTGCTCCGCGATACAAAACGCGATCGGGCTTATCAAAACCCTAGCCGCGCTGGCGCTTACGCTGGCCTTGCTTACGCGCGGCCTTTTTTCGGACGCTGCGCGCAGGCCGTTCGCCGAGCTCCGCAGCGAGTATTCCTCGCCTGTCATACTGCGGGTGCGCCTTAATAATTGACCGATCCCCCCGTTTGTAAAACCAAATAATTATTGCAACGGAGGGTTTCTCTTATGAGACGCGCTTTGCCTGAGCGTATAGTTTCTTTGCTGTGCTTCGCCGCGCTGTTGATTATGTGCGCGTGCGCCGGCTCCGCGCTGGCTTCCGATAATACCGGCGAACGCGTCAGCGTCGTCGCGACGATCTTCCCGCCGTTCGACCTGGCTAGAGCGATAGCCGCGGAGATGGCGGACGTCGAGATGCTCCTGCCGCCCGGCAGCGAGTCGCACTCGTTCGAGCCTACGCCGCGAGATATACTTAAAATACAGAACTGCGACGTGTTTATATACGTGGGCGGAGACTCCGACGAGTGGATCAACGGCATGCTGGAATCGATGGACATGTCCGGCAAACAGGTTGTGACGCTGATGGACTGCGTCGAGACGGTCGAGGAGGAGATCGTCGAGGGCATGGAGGAAGAGGAAGAAGAGGAGGAGACCGGGGAGCCTGAGTACGACGAGCATGTATGGACCTCGCCCCGCAACGCCTCGCTCATCGCGGATAAGATAGCCGACGCGCTGGCAGCCGCCGATCCGGATAACGCGGGGGATTACCTCGCGAACGCCGATTCATACAAACTGGAGCTGGACGCGCTGGACGAAGCGTTCCGCGAGGTGACGGACTCCGCCAGCCGCCGCACGTTCATATTCGGGGACAGGTTCCCGTTCCGGTATTTCGCGGACGCTTACGGGCTTTCATACTACGCCGCGTTCCCCGGTTGCTCCACCGAGACCGAGCCTAGCGCCGCGACGATAAAGTTCCTGATCGACAAGATGAACGAAGAGCGTATCCCCGTGGTGTTCCACCTGGAGCTGTCTAACGGGAAGATGGCTGAGACCATCGCGGAGGCAACGGGCGCGGCGGTGCGCACGCTTCACGCCGCGCACAACATTTCCAAGGACGACTTCGAGGCCGGGCTGACTTATCTGGATATCCAGCGCGCGAACGTCGAAGCCTTAAGGGAGGCGCTTAACTGAATGGCTGAACCATTGATCCGCTGCCGGGACGTGTCGTTCGCCTACGACGGCGTGATCGCGCTGCGCGGGGTATCGTTCGACGTGAACGCGGGGGACTCGCTGTGCGTCGTCGGCGAGAATGGATCGGGCAAGTCCACCCTGATGACGCTGCTCCTGCGGTTGAAATCGCCTCAATCCGGCTCCATTGAGTTCGACGGCGCGCTGCGCGCCGACGAGGTCGGGTATCTGCCCCAGCAGACCGCCGCGCAGAAGGATTTCCCCGCCTCGGTCCGCGAGGTGGTGCTGTCCGGGCGGTTAAGCTCGCGGCAGTGGCAGCCGTTCTACACGCGCGCGGATCGCGCGATGGCTGAAAGGAATATGGATAGGCTGGGGATACTCGACCTCGCGAACCGATGCTACCGCGAGTTGTCCGGCGGGCAGCAGCAGCGCGCTCTGCTGGCGCGCGCGCTGTGCGCGACGAAGACATTGCTACTGCTGGATGAACCCGTCGCGGGTCTTGATCCCCTCGCCACGAGCGATCTATACGAATTGATCGACTCCATACGCGCCGACGGCGTGACGATCATCATGGTCTCCCACGACGTTCAAAGCGTTATCAAGCACGCGACCAGCATACTGCATCTGCGCGTGGAGCCGCTGTTCTTCGGCGGCGCGGATGAATACGCGGCCTCCGCGATCGGCAGCCGGTTCCTGGCTGGAAAGGAAGGTGAAGGCCATTATGCTTAGCGCGTTATCGGAGATGTTTTCATACGCGTTCCTGACCCGCGCGGTGGTGGTGGGGTTGCTGGTGTCGCTGTGCGCCGCGTTGCTTGGCGTTAGCCTGGTGCTCAAGCGATACTCGATGATCGGCGACGGATTGTCGCACGTGGGGTTCGGCTCGCTGGCGATAGCCACCGCGATGCACGCGGCGCCGCTCGCGGTATCGATCCCGATCGTCATACTGGCGGCGTTCCTGCTGCTGCGCATCAGCGCTTCCAGCAAGATAAAGGGCGACGCGGCTATCGCTCTGCTGTCCACCAGCTCTCTGGCGATAGGCGTTGTGGTCATATCGCTTACAACGGGCATGAACACGGACGTATGCAACTATCTGTTCGGCAGTATCCTTGCCATGAACCGCACGGACGTATACTTAAGCGTGGGGCTTGCGGTGGTGGTGCTGGCGCTGTTCGCGCTGTTCTATAACAAGATACTGGCGGTGACGTTCGACGAGACCTTCGCGCGCGCGACTGGCGTGCCCGCCGGGGCTTACAACATGCTGATCGCGATGCTCACGGCGCTGACCATCACCCTGGGCATGCGCATGATGGGCGCGCTGTTGATATCCAGCCTGATAGTTTTCCCCGCGCTCACGAGCATGCGCCTGTGCAAATCGTTCAAGTCCGTGACGATCTGCGCGGCTGTCGCTTCGTCCGTGTGTTTCTTCCTGGGCGTGGTTGGATCGTACCTGTACGCAACCCCCACGGGCGCGAGCGTCGTGCTGGTCAACATCGCGCTGTTCGCGATATTCTGGGGCGTTAGTATGTATCAGACTCGAAGGAGGGCGGCTGCATGAAACGTTTTGCGAAGTATTTGGTATGGGTGGCGGCATTGGCGGCGCTGGCCGTCGCCTTGTCTGGGTGCGCGGGGCCTGGCGGGGCTGAGTCCGCCGCGAGCGGAGCTTCCGCCGCTAGCGGAGCGTCCGCAACGGAGCCTGGCGAGCCGTCCGTCTCAAGCGAGGGAGAGGCGGACGCGATCGGCGTGATCGATATCAAGGAGAAGATGTTCATCGCGCAGACGAACGATATCTATGTGAACGCGCCCGATTATCTGGGCAAGACGATCCGTTACGAGGGATTGTTTGATCAAGCGGAGGGGGTCGTCAACGGAGAGCCTGTTACCTACAGCATGGTGATCCGTTACGGGCCGGGATGCTGCGGCAACGATGGCAACGTGGGCTTCGAGGTGGACTGGGATAAACCCTACCCGCAGGTTAACGACTGGGTGGAGGCGGTAGGCGTGCTGGAGGAATACGACGAGGAAGGCGTTACCTATCTGCGGCTGAAGCTGTCCAGCCTCGACGTGATGTCTGTGCGCGGACTGGAGACCGTGGTGCAGTAAGCC
>JAIRSO010000103.1 GCA_031255415.1 Oscillospiraceae bacterium | reverse complement strand
CCCCCCCCCCCCCCCCCCCCCCCCCCCCCCCCCCCCCCCCCCCCCCCCCGCACCCAACCCCACCCAACCCCACGCAAACCCAGCGTAGGCCGCGCCAGCGGCAGGAACCTGAGCTTTCTGCCGCTATGCGGCTTACGCGGAGTTAACGGAGTTGGGGTGCGTTGGGGCGCTGCCCCAAACCCCGCAGGGGGGCTTCAGCCCCCCTTGACCCCCTGACCAGCGTGCCGCTGGACCCATGTGCCGCTCTGATGCTTTTGCCTCCAGTGGATCCTTTTGGCTTAGATTATTTCGCGTAGTCAACGGATCTCGTCTCGCGAATCACGTTCACCTTGATCTGTCCAGGATACTCCATTTCCTTCTCTATCCGCTTCGCGATCTCCCTCGCCAATACTAGCGTACCCGCGTCGTTCACATCCTCTGGCTTAACCATGATCCTTACTTCCCGCCCGGACTGTATCGCGAAACACTTCTCCACTCCAGAGAACGAATTTGATATCTCTTCCAGTTTCTCCAGCCTCTTAATGTAGTTTTCTAACGATTCCCTTCTCGCGCCTGGCCTTGCCGCTGAGATCGCGTCTGCGGCTTGCACTAATACAGCCTCTATTGTTGTCGGCTCCACATCATTATGATGCGCCAATATACAATGCACCACTTCCGGCGATTCCTTATACTTCCTCGCCAGATCCCCCCCTAGCGTCACATGCGTCCCCTCAACCTCGTGATCTACTGCCTTCCCTATATCATGCAGTAACCCTGCCCTCTTTGCTAACGTTATATCCGCCCCTAACTCTGCCGCCATCATCCCCGCCAGATGCGACACTTCTATCGAATGCTTCAATACATTCTGCCCGTAACTCGTCCTATACCGCATCCTTCCTAACAACCTAACCAACTCATGGTGGATACTATGCAGCGCCGTCTCGAACACCGCTTGTTCGCCGGCCTCCCTGATCTGGTTCTCCACTTCTTTCTTAGCCTTCTCCACCATTTCCTCTATCCTTGCCGGATGTATCCTCCCATCCAGTATCAATTTCTCTAGCGCAATCCTTGCTATCTCTCTCCTTACTGGATCGAACGCCGACACTATCACAGCCTCCGGTGTATCATCTATTATCAGATCAACCCCTGTCGCTGTCTCCAGCGCCCTTATATTCCTCCCTTCTCTGCCTATGATCCTCCCTTTCATATCGTCATTGGGCAGAGTCACTACTGACACAGTCGTCTCCGCTACATGATCCGCGGCGCACTTCTGTATCGATAGCGATATGATATTTCTCGCTTTCTTTTCAGCCTCTTCCCTTGCTTTGGACTCTATATCCCTTACCATTACGGCCGCGTCGTGGTACGCTTCTTTTTGGATTCTGCTTATTAGAAACTGCTGCGCTTCATCTTGCGTCATCCCGGCTATGCGCTCTAACTCGCCTTGCTGTTTACCCAGCAAAGCCAATGCCTGATCCTCTGCGCGCTGGATCTCGGCGGTCTTATTGTTTAACGCTTCCTCGCGTTTGTCCAGGTTATCCAGCTTTTTCTCATACGCTTCCTCGCGCTGGGTAGCCCGTCTTTCAGCTCGCTGGACCTCGCTGCGTCTTTCGCGGGTTTCGCGGTCCAACTCGGTGCGCAGCCGCAGAACCTCTTCCTTGGCTGCTAGGATGGTTTCCTTTTTCTTTTCCTCGGCGCGTCTTTGCGCGTCGTCCAGCAGGGATTTGGCGTATTGTTCGGTTCTGCCGATCTTCTTTTCCGCCACGTCCATCCTATAGCGGTATCCAACCGCGACGCCTGCCGCTAGGGCGGCCAGCGCCGCGAGAGCAATCCACAGAGCGGTCAATTGTGATCGCACTTCCTTCCTTGTTTATCCTCCTTACCGTTTACCTCTCGCCTTCGCGCGTCATTCCTCCGCGCGCGCGAGAAAACTAAACGGAGCGGAGTATCCCATCCTCAGCTCCTTCGGCGTTTTCGGTCATAAGCCCAAGCCTCGCACAATTTATATTCAGCCCGTAAGGCGGCTAACTCAAAAATGCCGTTATCAGCGCAAATCATTCTACCTAACAGTTGTGGATAAGTCAAGGGGTGGGTGGAATTGTTAATAATTCGTAACCTTATCGACGGTCTTTGCTATGCAGGAATCGCTTTCCCCGCGTCGAACTTATAACGGCTGGACAAAACATACCGCGCTTCATTACGCGATAGGAGGCCGTCATAATTATGCAATACGCTAGGTGCGCCGCCGACGGCGGATTCTGGTGCGTCAAGGATGGAGACCATCTCTGCGCTATTGATTGCGCCCCCATTCATGGCGGCTGGAAGCGCACGGGTCTTACCTTCCCACTTGACGGATTCTGTTACGCCCCCCCTCTCGAACCCAGCCTCACCCGCCAAATGATTATCGTAGGCTGGAACTATACCGAGCACACCCGTGAAACCGGCTCCTCCCAGCCTCCGGAGCCTATGATCTACCCTCTATCATCCGCCTCTTTGAACGCGCACCGCCGCGCCGTCATCATCCCATCTTTTATTGAACACGTGGAACACGAGGCGGAGCTTGTCGTCGTCATAGGCAAACTTGCCAAAAACGTCCCCGCCTCCTCCGCGCTCGACTATGTTCTTGGAGTAACCTGCGGCAACGACGTATCCGCGCGCGATATACAGAACAAACCCGGATTCTCCAACCTTCCCCGCGCCAAAACCATCGACACGTTCAAGCCTGTCGGACCGTTCCTTACAACGGACATAGACTTCTCCGATCTTCCCATTACGATGAAGATAAACGGCCAAATCCGGCAATCCTCGCGCACCGGCTTGATGCTGTTCAAGGTACCCGAGCTGATCGAGTTCATTACTAAGACTATAACGTTGTATCCGTGGGATATTATATTCACGGGCACGCCGAAAGGATGCTCGCGGGTGCTTCCGGGCGACGAGATGGAGGTATCCATCGACGGGATTGGCGCGCTTGTAAACACGGTCGCGGGCGAGTAGAATATATGCACAGCATGACGGGTTACGGGTTCGGCGCTCGGGACGAGGGCGGGCGCGTGTGCACGGCGGAGCTTAAGAGCGTCAACCATCGTTTCCTTGACATCAGTTTTAGGATGCCGCGCGTCATGGCGTTTTTGGAGGACACGGTGCGCAGGACGATCAGCTCTCGGCTGGCTCGCGGGCATGTGGACGTATTCATTGTGTATCGCAACGATCGTCCGGACGCGCGGCGGGTCGTCATCGACGAGGCGCTGATCCGCTCTTACGGCGGCGCGATGGATCGCGTCGCGGAACTGCTTGGCGTTACCGACAGGCCGTCGCCGCAGTATGTGGCTCAGCTGCCCGACGCGATGCGTTTGGACTCGGCGGAGGAGGATCGCGGCCTGCTCACCCGGATGTGCGAAGGCGCGCTGTCCGACGCGCTCGACGCGCTTACTGGCATGCGCCGCGTTGAGGGCGAGGCTTTGCGCGACGATCTGCGGCGCAGGCTATCCGCGCTGGAATCCCTGCGTCTGAATATTATGGCGCGCGCGCCGGAGATCGTGTCCGACTACCGCGATAAACTAGCCGCGCGCATGCGCGAGGCTTTCGACGCGACCAGCCGCGCCGGCGGGATCTCTCCGGATACCGCGGCGGCGCCCGATCCGCAGCGGCTCGCGCTGGAAGTGGCGCTGCTAGCCGACCGCGCGTCGATCGACGAGGAGCTGGAGCGGCTGAACAGCCATTTTTCACAGATGCGGGAGCTGTTCGACGCGGATTATCCCGTCGGGCGCAAGCTGGACTTCCTCATCCAGGAATTCTACCGCGAGATAAACACCATCGGCGGCAAGTCGCTTAGCGCGGCGGTGACCGCGCTGGTGGTCGACGCAAAGGCGGAGGTTGAGAAACTGCGCGAACAGATACAGAATATCGAGTGAGCGAATCGGGAGGTCGCCGGATGCCGCGTACTGGATTCATCAATATCGGGTTTGGATCGATCGTGTCGGTGGGCAAGATAGTCGCGGTCATCAGTCCGGACTCCGCACCGGTCAAGCGGATTATCCAGACGGCGAGGGAGGCCGAGCGCCTGATCGACGCGACATACGGGAGGCGGACGCGGGCTGTTGTGATATGCGACAGCGAGCATGTCGTGCTCAGTGCCGTCCAGCCGGAAACGCTGCTGAGGCGGCTGGACGGACGCGACGCGCCGGAGCCGCAGCTGGACGCGGAGATCGACGGCGACGAGGACATGGAGGAGGCATAGCTCATGGCCGAGGGTATGCTGCTGGCGCTGTCCGGGCCGTCGGGAGCGGGGAAGGGCACTCTGGGCGCGATGCTGCTGCGGGACGAGCCGACATTCCGTTTCAGCGTGTCCGCGACCACGCGAAGGCCGCGCGAATATGAATCGCACGGCAAGCATTATTATTTCATGGACGACGCGGGCTTTGACCGCGCGCTGGCGCAGGGATTGTTCCTGGAGCACGCGACGGTGCACGGGCAGCGGTACGGCACGCTGCGCGAGCATGTGATGGAGCAGGTGACAAACGGGTTCGACGTACTGCTGGACGTGGATCCGCAAGGCGCGCGGTCGGTGATGGCGGCGGAGCCGTCGTGCGTGAGCGTGTTCATACTGCCGCCGTCCTACGAGGAACTAGCCAAGCGCCTGCGCACGCGCAACACGGACTGTCCGCGCGAGATACAGCGCCGATTGCTTAACGCGCGCGGCGAGATAGCGCAGATGCGTCTATATAATTATATAATTATAAACGACGTGATCGAAACGGCTTACGCGAAACTGCGCGCCATCATCACAGCCGAGAGGCAGCGATCGATAAGGTACTGTCCCGATATTCCTGAAAAGCAAGCGTAAAGGGGGAACCGCCTATGCCCATGACCAGCCCTTCGATAATCGACCTGCTGGGGCACGCCGACTGCCGGTATACTCTCGTGGTGGACGTATCCAAGCGCGCGCGCCAGTTGGTGGGCGGCGCGCCCTGCCTGATCAACACCAAGGAAAAGAAGCCGCTGGCTATCGCCATCGACGAGATCAACAGCGGCGTGATAACCTACGATAAACCCCAGGAGGAGGAGTAATGCTCTCCGAGCGCACGGTCGCGCTGGGCGTTAGCGGAGGGATAGCGGCGTACAAGGCCGCCGAGATCGTGACGCGGCTGCGAAGGCTGGGTATAAACGTATTCGTGGTGATGACGGAGCACGCGCGGGAGTTTGTCGCGCCGCTGACGTTCGAGTCGCTGTCGGGGAACCCGGTGGTATCGGACATGTTCGCCGGCCCCGCGCGGTGGGAGGTAGAGCACATCGCGCTGGCGAAGAAGGCCGATCTATTCGTCATAGCGCCGGCTACCGCGAACATACTGGCGAAGATGGCGCACGGTATCGCGGACGATATGTTAACCTCGACCGTGCTGGCTACGCGTGCGCCGATACTGGCGGCGCCCGCGATGAATACGGGCATGTGGGAGAACGCGGTTACGCGCGCGAATATATCGGCGCTGCGCGAGCGCGGCGTGCGTTTCGTGGGTCCGGAGGATGGGCGGCTTGCGAACGGCGATTCCGGGGTGGGGCGCATGTCCGATCCGGAGCGGATAACGAGAGCGGCCGCGGCGTTATTGTGCGCCGATCGCGATCTTGCCGGGAAGCGCGTGCTGGTGACGGCGGGGCCGACCCGCGAGATGCTAGATCCGGTTAGGTATCTGACGAACAGATCGTCCGGGCGGATGGGATGCGCGATAGCGGAGCGCGCCGTCGCGAGGGGGGCGAGGGTGACGCTGGTTATGGGTCCCGCGAGCGTCGAGCCGCCGCCGCTGGTCGATGTGGTGCGTATCGATACCACGATGCAATTATTCCACGCGGTCATGCAGCGTATGTCCGAAGCGGACGCAATGATAATGGCCGCCGCGCCCAGTGATTTTCGAGCCGCGGAGCCGCTAGCCAGCAAGATAAAGAAGCGCGGGGGGAAGCCGCTCACACTGGAGTTGCAGGAGAATCCGGACGTAGCCGCGTCGATCGGGGCGAGGCGCAAGCCGGAGCAGAAGCTGGTGGTATTCGCGGCTGAGACGGACAACGTCATCGAGAACGGGCGCGAGAAGCTGATCCGCAAGAACGCCGATCTGCTAGTGGCGAACGACGTGACGGCTGAAGGCGCGGGATTCGACGTTGATACGAATATAGTAACGTTCCTAACGCGCGACAGCGCGGAGGCGTTCCCGATCATGTCCAAGCATGACGTAGCCGATCTGCTGCTGGATCGGCTGGCGGGGTTGATGGGGTAGGGAGGAACGCTCCCTTTTGCGTTGTTTGGTATCTCCACATTCGGGAGTCTTTCTGTTGCGTCGGAAAAGAACGGCTCCCTCTGTCGCATCGGAGAAGAACGGCTCCCTCTTGTTGCATCGGAAAAGAACGGCTCCCTTTGTCGTATCAAATAAGAACGCCCCCTCTGTCGCTTCGCGACATCTCCCCCTAGGGGGGCGACAAGGGGGCTTGCGTTCCTAGTCATTTGTTACTTGCGAAACGCGGAGTGGGAAGCCCACTGCGGCACATGCAAGCAAGGCGTCACTAGGAACGCAAGCCCCTTTGTCGCCCCCTTAGGGGGAGATGTCGCGAAGCGACAGAGGGGGCGTTCTCAGAAGAGAGCCGTCCCCAGCGTGAGTCATTCCCAGCGTGAGCCGTCCCCAGCGTGAGTCATTCCCAGCGTGAACCGTCCCCAGCGTGAGTCATTCCCAGCGTGAACCGTCCCCAGCGTGAGTCATTCCCAACGTGAACCGTCCCCACCGGGAGCCATACTAAAACTATATCTCCTCGTCCTCTTCGGAGCCTTCGTAGTCCTCGTTCGCGTCGCCGGGTTCTACCGGCGCGTCCAGCCTGCTCGACGCTAATTCCTTGCGCAGGATTCCGTCTAGTTCAGCGAAAACC
>JAIRSO010000079.1 GCA_031255415.1 Oscillospiraceae bacterium | reverse complement strand
AGGGAAATCGATAGGCGCGTTGGCTTCGGAAACGTTGATCAAATGGTTTTGCTCCCACACGAGAAGCTCGAAGCCGTTCGGGGATGGATTCTCCTGCCTCACACAAACCGTTCCTTAATCGCGTCCATGAGTCCGCGAAATTAATCAACTTGAAAACACCGCGTTTCCAAGTTGATTAACTATATGCTAACATACTTCAACCGCGTTTGTCAATACTCGACGCGAAGGAGAGGGGGAGGGAGGCAAGGGGGTAGGAACGCAAGACCCCTTGTCGCCCCCCTAGGGGGAGACGCCGCGAAGCGGCAGAGGGGGCGCAGCTAAAGAGCGACACAGCGGGGGTGTGGCTCCTGCGTGACACGCGGCGAGGGGTGTCGCTCAATCGTAACACACAGCGGGGGCGCATCTCCTTCGCGACACAGCGGCGGCGACGCCCCAAGCTCCGCCCCCTCTGTTGCCTCCGGCGACGTCTCCCCCCAAGGGGGCGACAAGGATTCTTACATTCCTACCCATCGCCAACCCAACCTACCCCTCGACCGTCTCCTTCTCCCACTCCTCCAAACACTCCGCTAGCCTTATCGTCAGCGCGCGATGCTCTTTTGCCAGATCAGCCGCCGCGCCGGGATCATCGTACAGCGCGCTATCCGCCAGCCGCTCCTCCAGCGCCGCGATCCGCTTCTCAAGCCCGTCCACCGTTTCCTCCAGCGCCGCGATCCGCTCTTTGCGCGCCCGGGCGCGTTCCTGTTCCGCGCGTCCCCGCTTGCGCCTTTTCGCCAGTTCGGTTCTGGTAATCCCCGCCGCTCCAGACTCGTCTATCGGCGCGCCCGAGTTCTTTTTCGCCAGATAATCATCATAATTCCCCAGATACTCAACCAATCCATCCTTAGTCAGTTCCAGCACCCTGTCGGCGATCCTGTTGATGAAATACCTATCGTGCGAGATGGTCAGGATCGTCCCCTCGAAATCCTCGAGCGTCTGCTCGAGAACCTCCCGCGCGTCCATATCCAGATGGTTTGTCGGTTCGTCGAGCAATAGGAAATTATCCCTGCGCAGCATCAGTATCGTCAGCGCGACCCTGCCCCTCTCGCCCCCCGAGAGCGTCGATACCTTCTGAAGCACGTCGTCGCCGGTGAACAGGAACAGCGCCAGAGCTGATCTAACCTCCGTTGGCTCCATCCTCTTAAACCGATCCCATACCTCGTCCAGCGCGGTTTTATCCGGATCCAAGCCGGACTGCAGCTGATCATAATACCCTATATCAACATTCGCGCCCATCCGGACTGAACCCGCGTCCAGCCCCGCCCTGCCCAGCAACGCCTCTAACAGCGTGGTTTTCCCCGCCCCGTTCGGTCCAATCAGCACGACCCGCTCCCCGGCCCTTATGTGCAGATCGATCCCGCTGAACAGCGTCCTATCCCCGAACGACTTCGTTAACCCTCTAGCCATCAGCACATCGTCCCCGGTTCTGCGCCTCGTCCGGAACGAGAACCTCGCCGTCCGTTCATCCCTTGGCCTGCTCAAACGCTCCATGCGCTCGAGCATCTTCTCGCGCGTCTTAGCTTTCCTTATCGACCATTCTTGATTATACCGCCTGAATCTTTCTATAATAGCTTCCTGGCGCGCGATCTCCTTTTGTTGATTATCATACGCCCTCTGCTTAATCTCGTACCGTTCCGCCCTCTGCTGCTGAAACCTAGTATAATTCCCATAATACAATTCCGTCTCGCCAAACATCAGTTCCGCGATATCGGTGCAAACCGCGTCCAGGAAATAGCGGTCGTGCGATACCACGATCATCGCCAGGCGCGAGCCAGCGCCCGTTGTCAGGTACCCCTCCAGCCACGTCAGAGCGGCTAGATCGAGATGGTTTGTCGGCTCGTCAAGCAGCAGAACGTCGGGCTTCTCCAGCAATAATTTCGCGAGGAACAGCCGCGTCCGCTCCCCGCCCGACAACTGTTCGGCGGGTTGATCAAACTGCCCCTTTTCAAAACCCAATCCCGTCAGCATCCCCGATATCGACGATCGCCAGGCGTAACCGTCCGCGTCCTCGAACGCGTCCGTCAGCCGCTGGTACTCGCCGGCTAGACGCTCCAGCCGCGCGGGATCGTTCGCGGCTTGCGGCTCCGCCATGCGTGATTCCAGCGCGCGCAGTTTGCTCTCCATCTTAAATACAGGCTCGAACACGGTCTCCAATATCGACCATACCGTAGCGCCGCCAGCCAACTCCGCGTTCTGCTCCATGTACCCCACGCGCAGGCCTTTTCCGTATGACAAAACCCCGCCGTCCGGATGATCCGTACCAGCGAGTATCTTTAGCAGCGTGGTCTTGCCGCAGCCGTTAACGCCGACCAGCCCCAGCCGCTGCCCAGTCTGCAGGGTGAGGCTGACCCCCTTGAGCACTTCGCGCGCGCCAAACCCCTTGCGAACATCCTTAGCGTTCAGCAGAATCATACCGATATATTACCATGATCCCAACGATTCCGCAAACTCCGCGCCGTCAAAACCTCCGGGGGCGGCGGTTCCATGAACCTCCGGGGGCGGTGGTTCCGTGAACCTCCGGGGGCGGTGGTTCCGCAAACCTCCGCCCCCGACCAATCTAAACCGTCGCGCGCGGTCACGGCGCGCTGAAGCCGGATGGATTCGCGACGCGGGTCACGCGCCAGGCGTACAACCCGCAGCGCGGCCTGCGCAGCGTGCCGGAGATGATCCACTCGCACACGCCGGGAGCCTCGCCCCTCGACACGCAATCGTCCAGCCTGATATCCTCCACCCAGAACACCCTGTATTCGCAGTGGAACGCGTCCCCGTTCAGCGTCCGCGCGGCGAAGCGCAGCGCGTAACCGCGTCCGCCCAGCGGCAGGCCGTCGCTGAACACGCCGTCTTCGCCGCCGCCCGCCCACAACCCCAGCGCGACCAGCCTCCCGGGATCAACGCCCGCCAGGCGCAGTTCCGCCTCCACTCCAGCCGCCGCGCGCACGCGCCTGCGCGCGCCGTCGTCGCCGTATGTATCGCGCCACGATCCGGACCAAGCGCGGCGCAGCTTAACGGCGGCGGGCAACGCGATCGCCTCCCCGCACGCGTAACCCTCCGCGTCGTCCCGCGTCACCGCGGATAACGACACGTCCCGCAGTCCCGCCAGCATATCTATTTCCATTATCCATTCCCCCCAAACGGCTCGCGCTCGTTAATCCCGGCGGCAGCCCACCGCTCAAACTTCAGCGACGCGCAGCGCGTCTTACCCTCGCGGTAAGCGCGCCGCTCCATAAGGCTGTATCCGCGCAGGGCGCACGCAGCCCACACAACCCCGCCGATATCCGCGCACTGCCCGCCGTCGGCGGCTATAATCCGCACCTCCAGCGTCAGCCGCGCGGCTACAGGCTCGTCGTCCCCGAACCCCGCGGCGCGCCAGTTCTCCGATAACAGCACGCAGGGCAGACGCTCCTGCCCCGCGTCGCCAGCCATCCTAATACAAACCTCCGGCAGCGCAGCGCGCAGCGCGGCGGTCAAATCCTCCATCCAGTCCTTCGTAGTGATCACCTCCTGAACGCGGGCGGGATCCACGTCAGCCAAGCGCGATGATACGCGCCGCGATCCACCAAACGGGAGATCCTGTAGTCACAGGATCTCCCAGCCTTAACCGCCGCGCATACGCCCCAGCCGATCTCGATCACCCCGCCCTTCATTATAATAGCCGACGCGGACGCCTCGACGCGCTCGCCGGACTCTCCCTGAACCAGCCTCTCGCCCTGATCGCCGCCGAACCACACGCGCCCCCTAACGAGCGCGTATCCCTTTCGCCAGCGATAGCCATCCTCCGACGGCTCCGGCGCTCTCACCGCGATCCACCCGCCGTCAACCGCGCGCACGCATGCTCACCACCTTGCTAAGCCGCCAAGCGCCCAGCGTGCGCGATAGATCGGGCGGCAGCGTGTCCGCGACCCGCGTCACATCGCCAGCCGTATACCGCGCGTCCCCCTCCATGCCGCGCCTGTTGTACAGCTTCACGGCGACGGACGCCCACGCGGCGTATAACTGAATAGGTATAACCGTCCTATTCGTATAACTTAATATGAACGCGCGCGCGTCCTCAAGGTACAGCATGAGCAGGCAATCCTCGTCCGGCGAGCGGATACCCAGCCTCATCTTCACCGATTCGAGCGGGCTCACGCTCACTCCGGCGAGGCGGGCGGCGCGTCCAGATGCGCGTATATCCCCGCCGTCTTATTCTCCAGCGCCCACGCCGCGGACACCAGCCTGTACCCAAACTTCCACGCGTCCGCTTCCTGATTCTCGCGAGGCTGGATCACCTTAGGCTCCGCGTGTTTGGTGAACTGCGCGACAGCCCCGCGCTGCACCGCCAGGAACAGTATGCCGGACGCGCCCGCGCCAGGCGCGAACCCGCCGCCCTGCTGCCCATCGCTCACGCCGTCGTTGAGCGTGATCGACTCGTAAAACCGCGACGGATGCACCCTAACGATCGGATCAAACCGAGCCAGAGCCGCGCGCGACACCGTCGTATCCATATCCTCCACCAGCCCCAGCAGCGCGGACGTGATGAACAGCACGCGCTGATCCAACGGAGCCTGCGCCTCGTCCATCCTGTTCGCGGCCTCGCGAAGCGCTGCGAGCACGTCCGCGCCTGCCGACAGCGCGCCTTGTTCGGTATGCCCGGCGGACTGCGCGTACTGCGCGAACCGGAACGCGTCCAGCTCCGGCGTGACCTGCGTTCGGATGAACTCGCCCGCCAATTGCCCGAACGCCACGCCCGCCGTCTCCTCGTCGTCCATCGCGTCGATCGTGAACATCCGCCCGCGGTCATAGTTGCAAGTGATGGTCTCGTGAGTCAGCGTCACGTCGCCGGGCACGTACCCGCCGCTGCGACTGTAATCCGCCAGCCCCTGCACCGTCAGTTTCGGGATGATGATCTCGTTGACCCTCGCGCCCTGCCGCGTCAACTCTGCCGCGCCGTCGAGCGCGGAGGTGAGGCTCGCCTGAGCGTAAACCTCGTCGAGCATCCCCGCGAATCCGCTGAATAGATCTATCGCGTTTGCCATACCCAGCCTTTACCTCCTTAATCCAAACGCGCGGCGCATCAAGTCGTGCCGCGCGTTCCTCATCTCGCCTACAACGGGGGCGGCTCCGGAGATGCGCTTGCGCACGCCGTCCTCCACCATCCCCCGCACGCTCTCCTGCACGGCGTTCATCGCCGCCGCCGACTCATCCCTGCCGTGCCCGGCGAACATAGCCGCCAATTCCTGCGGCAGCCGCCTTCGACGCAGTTCCTCGCCTATCCATATCGCCTCTTCCATATCCTGGCCCTCGCGGCAGTCCGCCGCGTCCGATTCGCCATTATCCAGCATCTTGTTGAGAAACTTGTCAAACAACGTTATTCCTCCTTTGTTGTAGCGCGCCGCATGCGCAGCGCGGCCTTGGCGTCCTCTATGAAACCCACCTGATCCAGCAGCAGCTCGTCGGGCACCAGCCCGCGCAATGACGACAGCGCCTCCGCCTCCTCGCGCAGATTCGACGGCAGGCTCCGGTTGAACACGATCTGCACGCGCTCCGGATCGAGAGCCGGACCGCCCTTCATCGCGATCACCCCCGCCGCGAGCCGCATCCTGCACCTAAGCCCCTCCCTGAACCACCGTTCCTTAACCCTGGTAAGCTGCTCCAACCCCATCAGCTTGTAACGCATAGCCACCCCGGACGCGTTCCCGGCGAATCGTTCGTCGGTCGTATTCGGGGTCATGGACAGCGTGTGAAGATCCTGGCGGATCGAGTCCGCCAGAACCTGCGCGTCCGTTTCGTTGAGACGTTTTGTCAGCCACTCCACCCTCGCGTCCCTATCGGGCAGAGCGATCGCTTGATCCTCGCGCAACCTGCGCCCGATCGGGCGCGTGTCGCCCGGCTCATCGCTAGGCGCGAACCCGCTTACCCCCGTGAACACCAGCAGACTCTCCGCGAACTGCTGTTTATCGTTGACGCGGTCGCTCTGCAGCGCGTCATACGCGTCTATCAGGCTGATTACCGGCTCCACGTCGCCTTTCTCGCGCGAGTTGTTCCAGTATTCGACCAGCGGCACGCCTTGGAAATAATGCGGCCTCGGCGCGCCCAGCACCCTTAACGAGCGCGGCGACGCGCCCGCCATCTCGAACGACTCCGACGCGGTCCACACCGTCGCCTCGAACCGATCCCCGCCGCCGTACTCGCGCGGCTCGCGCATATGCACGCCCATCACGGGGCGATGCTCCGCCGAGTCGTCGTATACAACGAACGCCGATCCCGGATTCAGCGCTGCCAGCCTCACCCGCGCGCGCTCGTCCAGATACAGCAGCTCCACGCCCACTCCATAGAGGCTGGCCTGTTCAGCCAGTTCGCCGTCTATCGCGTCCGCGTTAGCCGCGCGGTAGGTTTCGCAAAGCGCGGCGAGGCCTTCCTCTTGATCCGCGCCGGAGTAAGCGATAGGCGCGCCGGCTAGGTACCCCGCCGCCATCGTTACGATGTACCGGGCGAACGGATGCGCCAGGCGGTTGTTCGGCGCGCCGAACGGTTTCGTTCTGTACGATACGGCGGATCGTCCGTCCAGATAATCGTCCAGCCGCCTCATGGCGGGAGCGCGCTCCCTGGCGAACATCTCCGCCGCGTACTGGACGGACCCTTGATCAACCCTCGTTCCCCTCGGTATGGTTATCATCTTTAACGGTCCTTTCCGCGGCGTGGGCGTGGCCCGCCAGCCCCGACGCTTTCTTTACGAGATCGGCAACGCCGTCCAGTGCCTGAGGCCCAACCCACCCGCTGATGCCGGCCGCCGCGTAAGCTATATTGTCGTTAAGCTTGAGCGACTGCGCCAGGAAGAACACCATTATCCCCGTAAACGCCGCGATGAAACAGCCGCTGACAAACTGCAGCATCTTAATGGACGCGGTGCCCTTCAGGTTCAGCTGGCGCGCCAGAGCGCCCAGCGTCGCGAGCAGGGAATGCGCGAGGATCTTCATTATGTCGTCGTCATTGGGCATTTGTTTCCTCCTGGTATGGCGCGCCGTTATCGGCGTCAAGGCCTGGCGCTTCGCATACCTCCCATTCGCTTTCATCTTCGTTGAGGCCGTCTATACCCGAATCGCCGGGATCGCTTGGATGGTCGGGATCGTCGGGGTTATCCGGATCGTCCGGATCGCCTAGCCCGCGGCGCTTGTCCCTCGCGCACGCGGCGCTTCTTTGCCGGAGCAAAGCCCTGCCTTCGGCTGCTATATGCGCCGTTTTGTTGAGCAGTATGACTATCGCGCAGTTGAGCACGGTCGTGACGATGATCAGCGCGGCGATCCCCAGCACCAGTTGCATGGATTCATTCGTCTGCACGCTCATGTTCGATACCCCGCTCACCAGCAGGAACCGCTCCTTTATATCCGGGTTGGACGGCAGCCAGCGGTAATACATGTGCATCACGCGGCTGGTGTACCCGACGGGCTGATAGACGATCGAGAACTCGCCGGACTCGTTGCTCTGCACCGCCTCGACGAAATCCGGATAAGTGACCGGGTTGAATGGATCGTCGCCGTATTCCGTCTGCCGCGCCGATAGCTCGGCAAGATCCTCGTTAAACACGGCGGCATACGTCTCGTGCAATGAATCGACGGTCTCGATACCGGAGATTATGCAGTCCTCGTAGAACTGATAATACAACCCCCAGTGGTGACCTCGCTCCATCATCTGATCGATCTGGTACGCTATCAGATCGACGTCCACTTGTTTTTCTATGACCTTTTCCTTCAGAATGGCTCCATCCAGGCCTTCTATCAAATTGACCAGCACGTTGGTGAACAGTATCATCGTGATGATGGGCAGCAGAAGAAGGTACCTGCGCATCTTACTGTTTGTGAATCGTTCCATACAGCACCGTAACCTTTCCGTAATCAATGTTACTCTCTTTTGAATACGCGTCCGGCGCGTTCGGACATTATGTCCTCCATCGCGTACCGGCACGCGTCTATGGTATGGTTGTCGGCGCGCGGCGGCTCCGCGCCGAAATTGCCGAACCGATCCCGATCGTACTCGCACGAGGCGAACTCGCGCGCGGCATTCGGGCACCGCGCGGGATCGATGACGATCCGCAGCCGATCCGCCAGCCAGCGCACGCCGTGCGTCACGCTGCCGGGGCCTTTCCTAGCCGCCCTCGCGTTGACTCCGCGCGCGCGGAGCGTGTCGATCATGCGCGGTTCGGCGCTGTCGCAGGTGATCGGATCGCGTCCGCATCGCGCCAAAACCGTCCGCGCCAGCGCGTCGGCCGGGGTACGCACGCCCCAGAACTCGTCGATCAGCGTCACAATATGTCGTTTCGCGTCGTAGGCGACGCGGATCAACGCGTCAGGAGACGCGCCGAACCCGAAGTCCAGCCCGTTCCAGATATGATCCACGCCGTCTATCTCGCCCTTATCGATCGGACGAAGCGAGACGTTGGGGAACACGGTTCCGCCTTCGCCCGGCTCGCCCAGATACACGCGCCGCCACGCGGCCTCGTCGCTCTCGCGCAGGGCTTCCGCCTCGGCGATGAACGCCTCGCCCAGCCATTCGGGCGGCATATCGCGATAATCGCTGCGGCGGATCAGTCTATCCGGCGCGTCCCTCGCGGCCTCGCGGTTAAGCCAGTGCCCGGGCGCGCCGGGTGGGTTGAACGTGGCGAAGCACACGGGTTTATCGCAACCCCTAAGCGCGCTGATCGACGCTGTGCGGATCTCGTCCATGTTCCGAAACTCCGCCAGCTCCTCGAACCAGACTATCTCGAACGCGCCCGACTTGGGTTTCAATCCTTTCGTGCGGATGGGTTTATCCAGTCCGCGCGTTAGAATCAGCCGCCCGGTGTCCTTTTCCTCGAACGCGCCACGGCTGGCCATATATTCCCATTGCCCGCCCATCCCCAGCTGATCCAGCGCCCACGCGGTCTGATGCGCGACGCTGTCGCGCAGCGTGTTCTCCGTTTTGCGGAAAACGATCGCGTTGGCGTTCGGCCTGGCGGCTAGCATCCCCGCCATAGCCAGCGAGACGAAAGACGATTTCCCGCTTCCCCTGCCGCCCAGCAGCCAATAGTGCCTGTGCGATCCCGCGAGCGCGTCCTCGAACACGCCCTGGAACGACCGCCCAGCCAGCGCCGCCAGCCGTTCCCGAACGCCTATGTCCCTCGCGCGGGATATTTTCTTGTCGGCTGTCACCTCCGCCCTCCTTTGCCGCAAACAAAAACCGGCGGTCAATCCCGCCGGTCACACCTGTGTCACAGTATCATATTAACACGACAACCCCAAGTTGTCAATACTAAACTATAAAATATTTTCACCGATCCCCAGGAACGCGTTTCTGTAGCGTCTATACGCCTGAACGGGGTTCGCGGCCTTTGAGATAGGCCTGCCGACCACGATATAATCGCTGCCGAATCTTCTCGCGTCAATCGGGCTTGCGGCGCGCTGCTGGTCGATCGTATCCGCGTCGGGGAATCTCACGCCCGGCGTAATCGTTATGAAATCATCACCGCATGCCTGATGAACAAGCCCCGCCTCGCCGGGAGCGCAGACCACGCCGCCTAGCCCCGCCGCCTTCGCCAGCCGGGCTAGGCGCAGAGCGGTGTTGTTAACGGTATCCGGTATGCCCAGTTCGGCGTTGAGCATCGCCTCGCTGATGGAGGTGAGCACCGTCACGCCGACCAGCAGCGGAGGGCTGCCGCCCCTGGACTCGAGGCCTTCGCGCGCCCAGCGCATCATCTCCAGCCCGCCCAGCGCGTGGCAGTTGACGATATCGATCGGCAGGCCAGCCAGCGAGGCCATAGCGCCTTTGGCGGTGTTGGGTATGTCGCAAACCTTTATGTCCAGGAAAATCTTAAGACCGCGCGCGGCGGTCTCGCGCACGATCGACAGGCCCTCGGCGTAGAACAGCTCCATGCCGATCTTGACAAACGGGCGCTCGCCTTCGGCGTCGAACAAGTCGAGGTATCTCATCGCTTCCGATTTGGTCGGGAAGTCCAGCGGGACGATTACATCGCGCGGGTTGGCTGGCATAGTTCCTCCTTATAATGGCTCGTGCGTCATAGAAGGCGTTCCGATCGAAAACAATTTCGCGCCGTGGATATAAATTCCTCCCTCGCTCCGATAAAATCCCGTCAAATCGGCGATACTGAACGATGATGGGAATGATCCATACATCGGAGGTGCGTACCATGAGAACGCCGGACTCGAAGCCATCCCCCGTCTCGGATTTCCTCAAATGGGTTAACGGTTATGTCGAGAGGATTAAATCGCGCACGCCGCCATGGTCGCGATGGGCCGCGCTGGGTTTGGCGGCGACGATAATATTGGGTGAATTGGTATTAGGCTGGGGTATGTCCGCGCCGGAACTCAACCTGCCCGCAGCCGCCGCGAAAACCCAAACCCGCCGCCTAACAGCCGCCGGGTCGGGCATAACCGCCCCTTATGAGAAGGGAATCATCGCGTCCGCGTCCGCGGGCAGTGTGAAGACCGTCTTCCACTCGAGCGGCGACTTGCTCAGGCAGGGCGATCTGGTCGCGCTGCTGGAGAATGAGGACGCGGCGCGCGCGCTGGATCAAACCGCGTCGGCGCTGGAAGCCGCGAAAGCCGCTGTCGCGCCTGCGCTATCCTCCGCCGCTCCCGCCGTGATCGTTTCCCCCGTATCAGGACGCATAGCCGCGATGAGGGGCTTGCCCGGCGAGGCTATAACGGCTGGCGCTTGCGCTCGAATCGCGGTAGACGGCGCGACTTCGGTATCGCTGCCCGATACCGCGCTGGCGGTCGCGATCGGCGAGACCGTCCGCGTCGAGGCCAACACCGCGTCCGGCGTGATCGAGTCCGACGGGGTGGTCGTCGAGCGCGAGTTAGGCCGCGCTATAGTGCGCGTCGCAGACGCGCGTTTCACGGAAGGCCAGACCGTTATCATCTATGATCCGCAGGGAAACTACGCGGGCTCGGGTACCCTCGATATATATCAAGCCGCGCTGGTCTGGGGAGTCAGCGGGGTGATCCGAACCGCGCACGCTTCGGCTGGAGACTGGATCGAGGAGGGGCAGCCGCTGTTCACGCTCGAGGGTCCGTTGAGCGTGCCCGGTTACGAAACGCAGATGCAGACGCTGGAAACAGCCGCCAGCGACGCTGCCCAAGCGCGCAGAAACGCGGACGCGCTATCAGTCTACGCGCCGTCGGACGGCATACTAACAGGCATGACGCTCAAAACAGGCGACAGGATTCGCGAGGGCGAGACGCTAGGCATGCTGATCGACGCGCAGTACAGAGCCGTTGAGATAACCATAACGCCGGAGTGGTTCGACGTGATCCGCGAAGGCCAGCCCGCTATAGTTACGATCGGCGATAATGATTATGATGGAACGGTTGTATCGGCAGAGGGTTCGGCTGTGATCGTGGCGCTGGATATCAGCGCGCCGCTGTCCGCTCCCGCCAGCGTTTTGATCGATACCGGGGTTGACAGGGAGGGGATATGGCTGCCGGACTCCGCCGTCAAAACGGTAAACGGTACGGCTTATGTCCAGCGCGCCCCCGCCGCCGAGGAACTGCCGTACTCTTGGCTGCGCGGACCGCTGGGGCGATTGCTCCGGCCTGCCGACTCCGCCGTCGTCGAATCCATCGCGCCGTCTTTGCGGATTCCGGTGACGCTGGGCGCGAGAACCGGCGACATGGTAGAGATAACCTCCGGATTACACGACAAAGACGTTATACTTGAATAATATACCTAGCTCCACGCGGCGCGGTTCATCGCGTTGACATACGCCAGTATCGACGCTTCGATGATATCCGTCGAAGCGCCCTTGCCCAGCGCCGCCGCTCCGTTATCGACGGTGACGCGAACCGTGACCTCGCCCAGCGCGTCCTGCCCCTCCGTTACCGCGCGAATCGCGTAGGACTCGAGCCGCGTCTCCCGCTTCGTGATGCGATCCACCGCGCGGTACGCCGCGTCGATGGGTCCGTCGCCGACTGCCGCTTCGGTTATTATCTCATCACCGTGCTTGATCTTAACGGTTGCGGTCGGAGTAAGGGTATTCCCGGCGAACAACTGATAGGATTCAAGGTGATACAACTCCGGCACGTCTACCCAACGACCGCTAAGCAGTGTGATCAAGTCGCGCTCGGTAACGTCCTTCTTGCGGTCGGCTAGCTCCTTGAACCGCTGGAACGCCGTCTCCAGTTCGACTTTGGATAATGTGAAGCCCAACCTTGACGCGGTCTCCTCGAACGCGTGGCTGCCGGAGAGTTTGCCCAGCGGCGCGTTGCCAGACGGCGCGCCAACATCGCGCGCGCTCATCACCTCGTATGTCGAGCGGTCGCGCGCCACGCCGTGCTGATGTATCCCGCTCTGATGCAGGAACGCGTTCGCTCCCGTCACGGGTTTATTGGGCGGGATCTCCAGTCCGGTCAATGTCGAAACCAGTCGGCTGGTTACGTATAATCGCGTTGAGTCGATACCGCACGACGCGCCGTAGTAATCGCGGCGGGTATGCAAACCCATCACTATCTCTTCGAGAGCGGCGTTGCCCGCCCTCTCGCCGATGCCGTTCATCGTGCATTCGACCTGCCGCGCGCCGTGCCGAACCGCCGCCAGCGAGCTGGCGACAGCCAGCCCCAGATCGTTATGGCAATGCACCGATACGCATACCCTATCAATCCCCTTCACCCGGATCAACAGCGTCCGCACCAGCCGCGAGAATTCATTTGCAGTAGCGAAACCAACCGTATCCGTAATGTTTATAGTAGAAGCGCCTTCTGATATGACCGTCTCGTATAGACGCGCGAGGAACTCGGGATCGCTGCGCGACGCGTCTTCAGCCGAAAACTGCACGTCGCCGCATAACGATCGCGCCAGGCGAACGCCAGAGGCCGCGCAGTCGAGCGCCTGGGATTGGGTCATGCGCAATTTTTTCTCCAGATGCAGCGCCGACGAGGCAAGGAACACATGGATTCGAGGACGCGATGCGCCGGACAGCGCCTCCGCCGCGCGCGTTATATCGGCGGGTACGCATCGCGCCAGCGAACACACGATGGGCGCGCGCACCTCGCGGGATATAGCCTCTACCGCGTCGAAATCGCCGCGAGAGGCTCCGGCGAATCCGGCCTCGACAGCGTCCACGCCGAGCCGTTCCAACTGGCGGGCAATCTCCAGTTTTTCGGTAAGGTTCAGGTTGACGCCGGGGGTTTGTTCGCCGTCGCGCAGGGTCGTGTCGAATATTAGGACGCGCTCGCTCATGCTTGCCTGCTCCTCTAATGATGAAATAGTAACGATACTACCTCCGTCTCACCATCCGTACAATATACTCCAACTCCCTCGCGCGAAGTATAGCCAGCGCCGCGCCATACGCCGCGAGTCCCGCGGCGCCCGTAGCCAGTAACGATCCCGCCAGCCTCATCCCATACGCGTCTTGCAGCGAGAACACGCGCGAACACGCGAGTATCACGACGCACATCGCAGCCGTCGCTATCGCGGTCTTTCCTAAACATAACAATATCGCGCCGCCTCCCACATGCCCCGCGCTCGCCCGAAGCAGGATCATCAGCGCCAGCGCGGACGCGCTCGCGGCTATCGCGGAGGCCAGCGCGACCCCGCTTACCCCCATCAACGGATACAGCGCGTAGTCGAGCGCGATGTTAAGCATTACGCCCAGTATGCCTACGGTCATGGGCAGACGGGTAGCCTGCCTCGCGTAAAACGCCCTGCCGCATAACTCCCTAAGTCCTAGGCCTAATATTCCCAGCGCGTAACAGGCCATTGTCCCGGCTGTCGCCGCCGCGTCCGACGCTCCGAACGCGCCGCGCTCGAATATCAGCCGCGTCACAGGCGCGCGCAGCATCAACAGCGCCGCGGCTGCCGGCAGTCCGATCACCACGTTGAGGCATACGCCTTGCGAGAAATGTCCGGCGAACCGCTTCGCGTCGCGCGCAGACTCGGTAAGGCTGGGATAGAGCACCGTCGCTATCGTCGTGAGGAACGCCGCGCTGAACATCGTTGTGACGCGGTTCCCATAATCCAGCGCGCTGATGTCTCCGGCGGTCGCGGCTGTCACCACCCGGTCGAACACTATGTATAATTGATCGAACACCCCGCCGATCAACAGCGGCACGGTAAGGAAAGCCATGCGTTTTAGTCCGGGATCGTTGAAATCGATAAGCGGACGCGGACGCAACCCACGCTTGCGCGCGGCGGGCAGCTGCGTGAGGAACTCGACCGCCATGCCGGCGAGAGTCGCCGCCGCGACTAATACGATATTACCGCCCGATAACATTATACCCAGTATAATGACCACGGCTCCCGCGCACGTCGCCGTCGCCGGAGTCGCGAAACTGAACCTCGCTTGAAGGAACGCGCCCAGCATCCTGTATAAAAATACGAACAGTGCCATGGGCGTCATCACGCGGGTGAGCCCGATCGTCAGATGGATCATGTCCTCGCTGGCGCCGGGGAGCATCGCCCTAGCCAGCCAGGGCAGGGATAGATATGTGCCTAGCGCGATCACCGCGGATACAATGAACCCCGCGGTGAGCGTGGCGCGCGTGAAGTTTGACGCGGCTTCGGCTCCGTCCAGGCTGCGCTCGTTGTATACAGGGACGAATATCGTCGCCATCGCTCCGATCAGCGCGGATAATAACAGGCAGGGTATGTTAAACGCGGTCTTATACGCGTCGGTCACATACGTCATGCCGAATTTTGACGAAAGCGCGACCTCGCGTATGAATCCCAGCGCTTTGGACAGCATCATCAAACCCATGACCAGCGCCATGGATCGGCCTTGCGCCGTGTCCTCTGCCGCGAGCGGCGGACGCGTTTGCATAATTATCGCGCCTTAGAAGGGCAGTATCGGGCTGGTGATCGACGGTTTGCGCGGCACCCTTCGGTAATACTCGACAAAGTCGAACTGCCCGTATGCCGCCTGGTTCATGTACGGCTCGTACTTGACAGGGATGTAGCGCACCTCCATCAACTCGGCGGGTTTGAATATCGTGATATATGGGTACTCGGTGGGATTTGTGCGGAAATACTGCCCAAAGTCCATCACCGCGCGGATATCCTTGACGTATATGAACCCCAGCATAGCCAGTATCGCGGCGAGTACGGGCGCGATCTTTACGTTAAGGTCGCGGTTGCGGTAGAGCAAAGCGGGCAGCAGCGCGAACTCGACGATCCGGAAATACACGTTCGTGCGCGATGCGATCAAGTCCACCGACATGAACGCTAGGTATACCAGGAACCCCAGCGCGTAAAACTTCACAAGGAACCACTCGCGCGCGGTGAGCCTGTCCCGTGCGCGGAACGTCAGCGCGCCTATTATCGCCAGGAAAGCCAGGCGGTTCGCCAGCGCCAGCAGGCTAAAACTGCGCGCCGTGCGCAGGTAGTATATCAGCACGGAGCCGTATGGCTCGGGGAATCGCTCCAGGATCGGGGTGAGGTTCACGAAGTTGATGACCAGCATGGCGGCTAGCACCAGCCCGGAGCACACAGCCACCCACTTGGGTTTCCATCCCCACGCCGCGCGCTGTTCGCCATGGAAGAATATCAACAGCACCGCCAGCGCCAGCAGCGCCGACGCGTGCATAGTCGCGGCGACGCAGAACACGAGCGCGCTTCGCAATCGCCGCTCCGAGAGCCAGTCGGGCAGCGCCCAGCCCAGCATCATGCACAGCGCCAGCAGCTGGCGCAGTCCGCTTTCCATGTAGGTCAGCGAGTATACCGCGAAGAAACACGCCAGCGACAACAGCGGCAGCGGGCTGAACTTGCGGATAAACCTGTCTATCAGCAGCAGGCTGCCCGCCGACAACAGCGCGATGAACACCGAGAAATGGACGTGGCACATCCGCAGGAAGCTTATCAGATAGAAGAAACCTATCTCGACTTTGTTAAATGTGTATAGGAAATAATTGGGCAGCATGTTCAGCGGCTTGACCGTCGCGTAGATGCTCAGGTAGTTTAGGTAGTCCTGCCCCTGCCCGTAGCGCAGCGAGAAGAACACGAACAATCCCGCCAGCGCGATCCAGTACAGCGCCTTGGACGGGCCGCGCGACCACTCGTAAACGGACAAGGCGAACAGCACGCCCAGTATTATTATACGTACCATTGTATCACCATCCAAACATAAAGGATTATACCTGAAATCACTCCATTGAGCAAGACGGATGACAGGCGGGATTCCTTGCAGGGTTTGCGAAATTTGGGTGCGCGCGGCCCATCGGCGTACGAGATGGACGCGGCGTACGAGGTGGACGCGGCGGACGGCGCAATCTTTACACTCCGTTCACACGCGGTTCAAACGCGTCTGTTATCATGGTTATACCATGGAAGGTTATCAACCATCACGGAGTTTATCCTTAGCGATTCGAGAGAGGCGGTCTGATAATGGCGTTCATTAATAAACGCGCGTTCACTATAACCATATCGTTGGCTGCCGCAATGCTTGTCGCCATCGCGGCGTTCACGGGAGCGGGTTACGGAGAGTCCGTCGCCGCTTCGCAGACGTTGAGTGAGCCGGACGATTACTTCGCGCCGCTGTACTCGTTCGCCCCGGAGGACTACGAATCGTCGATACCGTCGAGCGCCACGCTTATCGATATGACAGACTCCGGCGTTAACATAACGGGACTGGGAGCGGCGGCGGATGAGTCTACCATATTGATCCATCTGCCGGGAACGTATGTGTTTACTGGCGAGTCTTCGGGCAGACAGGTGCTTATCGACGCGAAGAAATCCGACGTGATACGTATCGCGCTGAATAACGCTTCCATTATTAATGAAGGAGCGGCGGCGATATACGCTAGGAAGGCTGGGAAAGTGGCTATTGTCCTGCCGGAGGGTACGTCTAGTAAGATTGTAGGCGGCGTTGCGGACACGGTCGATTCGGACGACGACGACGTGAAGTCCGTTCAGGCCGCGGTCTATATAAAGGATGATCTCGCGATAACCGGCGGCGGCGAGTTGACCATCGAAAGCCCCGGCAGGGGCGTATGGGCTAAGGATATGCTGATCGTGACCGGCGGGAAGCTTTACGTCGAGTCGGGAGGATTCGCGCTGCGCGGTACGGATGGGGTTGCGATGCGAGGCGCGGTCATGTCGATCATGTCGGGCGGAGACGGTATAAAGGCTACGAAGGAAGATGATCCGGCTAAGGGGTTTGTGCAGTTGGAGGATTGCGCGCTGGATATCACCGCGTATAACGATGGTGTTCAGGCGGAATCATCGTTGATCATCGTGAGCGGGGAGTATGTGATCCACGCTGGCGGCGGCGCGGACGCTGTCGAATTATCGTCGGCGAGGATGGGCGGGGGGCGCGCCGGTTTCATCCAGCCGGTCGTTGAAACTGATTCGGACTCCGATAGTATGAAGGGATTGAAGGCCGGGACGACGCTTCACGTTCGCGGCGGCGGCTTTACGCTGGATACGCAGGACGACTCCGTTCACTCCGACGGCGACGTGTGGATCAGCGGAGGCACGCTAACGATCCGCACTGGCGACGACGGCGTTCACGCTGAATCGTTGCTTCGGGTTGACGACGGTTCGATTAACATAACGCGGTGCTTCGAGGGGCTTGAGGCGTCGGCGATCGAGATCAACGGCGGCGAGCATACGATCACCGCGACCGACGACGCGGTGAATCTCGCCGATGGTTCGGCTTCTAAAGGCGGCTGGGGGATGACGGGGCGCGGCGGCTCCAGCGCGTCGAGCATGACGATGTATATCAACGGCGGTATCATTCGAGCGAGCGGCGGCGCTGATACCATCGACGCTAACGGCGATATCGTGATGAGCGGCGGCGAGTTGTACCTTAGCGGTATGTCGCTGGGCATGGATGGCGCGATAGACTTTGACGGTACGTTCACGATCGACGGCGGCAGGCTGGCGACGGCAGGCTCCGTGCTGTCCGTATCGCCGGAGTCGGGTCAATCCACGCTGTTGATACGGTACGCTCAATCGGTGGACGCGGGCAGCGTCATCGAGCTTCGGGGTGAAGATGGAGAGGCGCTGCTATCGCTGGTCAGCGAGACGGCGTGCACCGTGTCGGGGTTCTCCGCGCCGGAGTTATCGCCCGGGCAGACTGTGTCGATATGGATTAACGATGAACCGCGCGCGGAAGTGACGCTTAGCGAGGATGAGCCTGTAACGTCCGTATCGGAGGATGGCGGGGCATACGGTACGTTCAACGGGGGAAGGATGGGATTCGGAGGATTCGGCACGCAGGGTCAGCCTCCGGCTATGCCGGATGGTCAGTTCCCGGCGGATGGTCAATTCCCTCGCGATGGCCAACTGCCGCCGGATGGTCAGTTCCCACGCGATGGTCAACTGCCGCCAGATGGTCAACTCCCACGCGATGGTCAGCGTCCGCAGGGCGGTCAGCGCGGAGGGTGGTCAGGCCAGTCTCCCGAGCCTACCGTCGAACCGGACGCTAGCCCCGATCCTTGATCGATCGGCTGTCACGGTAAGATCGTCGGCATACATTATACCATGATAACGCGTTTGACGGTATCGATATATGCGTGACTATCGCTGTACGCTGTATGTCTCCAGTTGCGATAGCTACTCCGATCTATGGGAAGGGTTTTTCTTCTTCCTGAATAAACGATGGCCGGACTGCCCGTTCCCGATCGTGTTGGTATCCGAATCGAAGACGTTCGGCGCGGATGGTATGGATATCCGCTGCCCGCGTCTTAATCGAACCGACAGAAAGATACCATGGGGGGATCTGCAGCTTCGCGCGCTGGACACGATCGACTCGCCGTATATCCTGTTCATGCTGGAGGATTTCTTTATATCGCGCGGAGTGGACGGGGATATGATCAGGCAATGCCTCGACTGGATGGACGCGGATAGTGGCATTGGTAAGTTTATGCTTCGCCCAGCCAGGGCGGAGCGCGGTGTGGAGTGCGGGTTCACGCCGTTCAGGCAGTCGCTGAAACTGGATTGGTGCGTCAACGCGCAGGCCGCGATCTGGCGAACCGATCTGTTTAGGCGCGCGATAACTCCCCACATAAGCGTATGGGACTGGGAGAACATTGCCAGCCGTTACGCGCGCGGCTGGCCGGAGCGTTTTTACATTATAAATGAGGACTGGTCGGACAGCGCGCCTATCTATTACGCGGGGGGCGGCGTTGTGCATAACGGCATGTGGATCGAGGAGGCGCTGCAGCTTCTGCGCCGGAACGGGCTTAACATAGACGTTAACAGGCGCGGCGTTGCGAGAGGTTACAGGCATAAGCCGCCGTTTATAGTAGACGATATAGACGGGATTGTAAAGATGGATTAGTATGCGGACAATATTAATCCCTATAATATTAACCCCTATATTAACGACGCTACGATAAAAATGATCCCGCTTATCAGATTCGCCGCGAGTCTGCAGAAATCAGTCTCGTCATCCTCTAGGTCGTCGGCGTTGTATAGCTTGTCGTCCGCGTAGTCGGATATATCGCCGTAAGAACGAGTCGGACGTTTGCGCCACTCGAACAGCCGCTTGTCGGGCGCTGGCAGCTTCGCGCCGTCCAGCCGCAGATATGCAAGCCACGCCAACGCAAAGAATACCGCCGTTAAGGCCATATACGCCCAGGCAAGCCTGGACGGATCAGGCCGCGCGAAATGCGACCAAAGCAGCGACGCGGTAAGCCCCAGCGCGGCGCGCGTGAACGTCATGTAAATGATTGGGCGGATCAT
>JAIRSO010000073.1 GCA_031255415.1 Oscillospiraceae bacterium | reverse complement strand
AGGAAGGAGTTAATATAAACCATGGCTGATTATTTCCCGTCCGTTCCGAAGATCGCGTACGAGGGGCCGAAATCAACCAACCCGCTCGCGTTCAAGTATTATAACGCGGATCAGATCGTAGCGGGCAAGAAGATGAAGGATCACCTGCCCTTCGCGCTGGCGTGGTGGCACGCGCTGGGCGCGACCGGCACGGATATGTTCGGACCGGGCACGGCTGATAAGAGCTTCGGCAAGACCGTCGGCACGATGGAGCACGCATACGCGAAGGTGGACGCGGGCTTTGAATTGATGCTAAAGCTGGGAGTCGGGTATTTCTGCTTCCACGACGTGGACTTGGTTCCAGAGGCCGACACGATCGGCGAGACAAACAAACGCCTCGACGAGATCACCGATTATCTCCTTAAAAAGATGGGCGAGACGGGTATCCGCTGCCTGTGGGGCACCGCCAATATGTTCGCCAACCCAAGATTCATGAACGGCGCGGGATCGACCAACTCGGTCGATGTGTATTGCCACGCAGCCGCGCAGATCAAGAAGGCGCTGGACATGACCGTCAAGCTGGGCGGCCGCGGCTATGTGTTCTGGGGCGGGCGCGAAGGCTACGAGTCGCTGCTGAACACGGACATGAAGTTCGAATTGAACAACATTGCGCGGCTGATGAAGATGGCTGTAGCTTACGGGCGGTCGATCGGGTTCAAGGGGGATTTCCTCATCGAGCCCAAGCCGAAGGAGCCGATGAAACATCAGTACGACTTCGACGCTGCAACGGCGATAGGGTTCCTTAAGGCATACGGGCTGGATAAGGATTTCAAAATGAATATCGAGGCCAACCACGCGACGCTGGCGGGCCATACGTTCCAGCACGATCTGCGCGTCAGCGCGATTAACGGTATGCTAGGCTCGATCGACGCGAACCAGGGCGATTACCTCATCGGCTGGGATACCGACGAGTTCCCATTCAACGTATACGAGACGACGCTGGCTATGTACGAGGTGCTCAAGGCCGGAGGCATACCGGGCGGATTCAACTTCGACGCGAAGAACCGCCGCGCAGCGTATACCCCGGAGGATATCGCGCACGCGTTCATACTGGGCATGGATACCTTCGCGCTGGGTCTGCTCCGCGCCGCCGCGATCATCGAGGACGGCAGGATTGATAGATTCGTCAAGGATCGCTACGCGTCGTTCGAGTCGGAACTGGGCAGGAAGATTACCTCCGGCAAGGCCTCGCTGGCTGAACTAGCCGCCGTCGCGGAGAAGAACGGCGCGCCCGCGCTGCCCGGCAGCGGACGGCAGGAGTATCTGGAAAGCGTGTTCAACAACGTGCTGTTTGGGTGAGAATATGAGCAATGCGTGCGTATTGGGGCTGGATCTGGGCACGTCCGGCGTAAAGACGGCGCTGTTCAGCGCGGACGGCGAGCAGTTATGCAGCGCGTCGCGCGAGTATCCGCTGTATCAGCCGCGCAACGGCTGGGCCGAACAGGAACCGTCCGACTGGTGGAACGCGTCGGTGGAGACCATCGGCGAGGTCGTGCGCGAGTCGGGGATTGATCCGTCGCGGATAAAGGCGCTGGGCATGTCCGGACAGATGCACGGCCTGGTCATGCTGGATGAAAAAGGCGAAACGCTGGGACGCTCGATCATCTGGGCGGATCAGCGCACCGGCGCGGAATGCGAACAGATAACATCGCTGGTCGGCGCGAAGCGGCTGATAGAGATAACGGCCAATCCCGCGCTGACCGGGTTCACCGCGTCGAAGATCATGTGGGTGAAGAACCATCGCCCGGAGCTGTTCGCGCGGTGCCGGCATATACTGCTGCCCAAGGATTATATACGGTATAAACTGACGGGATCTTTCGCGACGGAGGTATCGGACGCAAGCGGCATGCAGCTGCTGGACGTGCCCAACCGCCGCTGGTCGGAAGAGATTACAGGCAAGCTGGGCATACCGATCGAATGGCTGGGCAAGGTGTACGAGTCGCCGGAGGTGACAGGGCATATCTCCGATCAGGCCGCGAGGCTGACGGGACTGCCGCAGTCCACGTTGGTGGTGGGCGGGGCTGGGGATAACGCCGCGGCGGCTGTAGGCACGGGCGTAGTGCGCGACGGGCGCGCGTTCTGCACGATAGGGACTTCCGGCGTGGTGTTCTCGCACACGGATAAGTTGTCGATCGATCCGCTGGGGCGGGTGCATACGTTCTGCTGCGCGTCGCCTGGCGCGTGGCATGTCATGGGGGTTGTGCAGTCGGCGGGGCTGTCGCTGAGATGGCTTAGAGATACGGTGTGCGAATGCGAATCCAAACTCGCGCGAGAGCGCGGAGTCGATCCATACGACGTGATGATAGACGAGGCGCGGCGCAGTCCCATCGGCGCGAATCGGCTGATATACCTGCCGTACCTGATGGGGGAGCGGACTCCGCATCTGGATCCCGACTGCCGAGGCGCGTTCATTGGGTTAAGCGCGATGCACGCGCGGGGCGATCTTATCCGCGCGGTGATGGAGGGCGTGACATACGCGCTGAACGACAGCGTCAACATACTGCGGGGCATGGGCGTGACGCTGGATAACGTGCTGGCGGTAGGCGGCGGAGCGCGGTCTGGGTTCTGGCGCGCAATGCTGGCGGACGTATTCGGCTGCCCGATCGGCGTGCCGGAACGGACGGAGGGAGCCGCGTTAGGCGCGGCGATACTGGCGGCGGTAGGCGCCGGGCTGTATCCGAACGTATCGGACGCGTGCGACAGGATCATCAAGGTGAAGTCCACTCAGCAGCCGGATCGAGAGAACGGCGAGGCATACGGCAAGGTATATCGGTTATATACGCGGCTGTACCCGTCGCTGAGAGATAGTTTCATTGGGTTGAAGGGATTGTAAGGGTAGGGGGGATTGCGTGGCGCGGTATCCGCTGGTCGGCGGATACCGCGTTCTGCTGGTCGCAAGGTAGACTGGCTGTAGCCGAATACGCATCGAACCATCTTCGCGCGACAAGGGCCGCCGTTTGTCTCGGCGGCCCTTCATTATAGATACGACGGCGTATCCTGTCTAGATAGAGGAGCGGTGCGCCGTGTCTCGCTAGCGGTGCGGTGCCTACCACCTCGATAGCGGTGCGGTGCTCCCTGTCTCGCTAGCGGTGCGATATCCGCAGACTAGCTAGCAATGCGGTATCCACCTCCAGCCATCAATGCGTCATCCACCGCAAGCTATCGGTGAGTCGCCCACTGTTCAGCCCAACATCGCGCCTTTGGGTAGGCATATGATCCTGCCGGTCACAAAGTCGGCGGGCGTGAGCGTCGGGTTTGCCGCGAGTATCGAGGCGGTGCTTACATGATACATTGCGGCTACCGAAGCCAATGTATCACCCTTGAGCATCAGGTATGGCTCCAATCCGCTGTCGGCGCAAGATCCCCGGCTTCCCTGCGGCGGGATGCACAGCGTCTGCCCTTCCTTCAGCACGGTTAGATCCACTCCGAGATTGGCCGCCGCTAGAGCGCTGTACGACAGATTATATATCACCAGCAGATCATAGAACGTCTGACCCGTCGTCACGTAGTGGGTGGTGTGCCCCTCCGCGCACGCGGGCTTCGCGATTGGCAAGCATATCACCTGCCCTACCAGCAGTTTATCAGGGGCGGTTCCAGGGTTCGCCGCAAGCAGATCGCCCAGATCCAATCCAAACCGGCGCGCTATCAGATAGAAGCTGTCGCCCTTGAGCACCGTATACGTCTTGCCGCTGGGGCAGAACGGGGTCGGCGGGATAGGATCGATCGGCTCCGGCTCCGCGCAGGGGATCGCGATCCTCGCGTTCAGCATCAGGCAATCCGGATGCAGTCCGGGATTGGCGGCGAATAGATCGGCTAGCGTCACGCCGTACTTCTTCGCTATTGAGAATAGCGTTTCGCCGCACTGCACGCAGTGGACGGTCGGCTTGCACGGCGCGGGTATGGTCGGGGTAGTCGGCGTGCCGGGCACGCATATCGTCTGCCCGACGACCAGGTTGTTGGGATCGACAGACGGGTTCAGCGCCTTGATCGCGTCGACCGACACGCCGTACCACAGCGACAACGTGTAGAAGGTATCGCCCTTTTGGATAACATGCGCGGTCGATCCGGGACATTGCTCCGGAGGCGTGACCGAACCCTTATTGGGTATGCAAACCACGTCGTCGGGCTGGAGTTTCTCGGGCGTGAGGCCCGGGTTCACCGCGAGGATATCCTCCAGCGAGATCCCGAACCGTCGCGCCAGCGAGTAAAGCGTATCGCCCTTTTGGATGACATAAGGCACGCCGTCCTTGCAGAACACAGGCCCGGTATAGTTCGGGATGCACAGCCTCGATCCTACCTCCAATCTCTCCGGCACGACGCTCGGGTTAGAGGCCATCAAGTCGGACAGCGGCACGCCGAACTTCAGCGCGAGCGAGTAAAGCGTATCGCCTCTCTCGACCACGTGGATAACCCCGGTCTCGCAGAACGGTTTCGCGTTCTCAACGGGCAGGCAGACAACGTCGCCCGGCTCCAGCGCCTGCGGATTGACCATCGGGTTAGCGGCAAGCAGATCAGCCAGCGCGACTCCGAAACGCAGCGCGATGCTATAGAACGTATCGCCTTGGACGATGATATAAGGCGTGCCGTTCGGGCAGAATGGGGCGGGCGCGCCGCTCTTATCGGGTACGCAGATGAGATCGTCTTCGACCAGCCGCTCCGGGTTAACGCCGGGGTTCGCTTCCAGTATGTCGGCGAGGGTCACGCCGAACCGGATCGCTATAGCGTAAAGAGTGTCGCCCCTGCGGATCGTGTAAGGCGTGCCGTTCGCGCAGAACGGGCTTGATCCGCCGCCGCCTGGGATGCAGATCGTCTGGCCTGGTTCCAGTTTCTCCGGCACAACGCCGGGATTAGCGACCAGCAGATCGTTGATCGGGATGCTGTTACGCCTGGCGATATCATAGAGGGTGTCGCCCTTCTTTATCGTATACAGGGCGCCGTTGCATGCGGGCACGTTACCGCCGGCGGGCGGCAGAGGCACGCATATCACCTGCCCGACCTCCAACCGCTCGGGGTTCACGCCGGGATTGGCGGCAAGCAAAGCGACCAGATCGACATTGTTCCACCTGGCGATATCAAAGAATGTATCGCCCTTGTGGATCGTGTAGCGCACTCCGTTGCAAGGCAGCATCGACGGCGCGGTGTTCGGGCGCACCTCGGAGTTCGCGGGTTGGGTATCCGGCGCGGGCTTACGCTCAGAGCTGGCTGTCGCGGGCTGCGCCGCGCTCTCAGGCTTCGCCGACACGACGGGTGAGGCTGGCGCGATTGGCGTTGTCGGCGCGGGCGGCGTGGTTGTCGTTGTCGGCGCGACGGGTGCGGCTGGCGCTACTGGTGCGATTGGCGCGATTGGCGCAGCGGGTTCGTCGCGCTTGGGGAGCGCCTCCGTCCTGGCCGCGTCCTCAATCGAGGTTTTGACAGGCTCGGCATCGGCGGGCGCTGGCACTGACGCGGGCTTCGCCTCCAGCCTAGGCGCGGCTGAAGGTTCGCGCGCCGGGGTTTGCTCCGCAACGATCGGCTCTGCTATTGGCTCGGGTTTTATTTCAGTCGAGTGAACAACAGTATGATCCAGCGGCTGCTCCGGCTCGGA
>JAIRSO010000088.1 GCA_031255415.1 Oscillospiraceae bacterium | reverse complement strand
CTCAAGAAGGTGTTCGTCAAGCGATACGGGGAGTTGTTATAATCTCATTAGGCGTATCAAGCGCCTCTTGAATCGCATGGAGCATAACCCCTCCAGTCGTCAAGGGTAGGGTGGAGATTTTCCGCAACGCATACCGTGTACGGTCGGTATGCCCATCGGAAAATGCGCACCACCTAAAAAACCGCGATATATCGCGGTTTTTTTACCTACGTCCATAGTTGTGCCCGCAGTAGGCATTTTTTAAAACTAATGAATTTAAAACAAACTTGAGAGATGACGTATATATACAATTCGACATGATGAGCGTTCACGGACATTATTCCACATCATTCCTGTTGCATAGTGAGCGTTGCAGAGTTGTTATGTCCACGTAAACAAGAAAGGCGACGGATACAATTAAACCGCGACGGCAAGACGGAGCGTTTTTGCTTACTGTTTCGTTGTATTAACGGAGGTGAGGATTTTGAAAACGAAAATAATCATATGTCTGGTTACTTTAGCTGTGTCTCTATCTCGTTTTGTGCTTGCTGAAGATGTATTCAGCCTCGACGAGCAATTATTATTAAACAATATAGATTCATTGCTCGACAACTGGATGCAAATGAGCGATTCCAGAGCGAATGTAAGCGGACTGGCAGCGCCAGATGTGAACATCTGGTCAGCAGAAGGCTTTGCGCTTTTCGCCCGGGAGTGGGCGCCGCATTATATTGAGGCATATACCAGCGGAAAGAGCATCAGAATTGACGCCGGTTTGTTAAGCAGCATCCCTTACATGCTCCCGGATACTGAAGCAATACCACAGGATGAAGCTGTTTCAATCGCGAACGAAGCAATTGTTGCAACTGAAGGATGGCATAAAGGCTTAATGGAGTACTTTGTTCCGCAAGCCTCATACAGACGTTATGATACTGATGTTTGGCGTGTAGGTTATAGGTTGTACAGTCAGGATTTTGATAAACAGCTCGCATTAGTGGATAGGGCGAAAAAAGGCGAGATCCCCTACAGCACTTATGTATATATTGATGCACACACTGGCGAGATTCTTGGTAAAAAATGCAAACAGATTACTTTATACTTATCCTCTTTGGTGAATCAGACGATGCGGAAGTATATATCCCAAGTCCAAGGGATAAAAAAACATCTCATGGATAATTATTCCCCAGGGAATAACAGAGAAACCGGGAGGCGCCTAAGCCTCCCGGCATGTATCAGTTCTTAATCGACTTTAGTTTCAGCCCAAGTGTGTTTCAGCATACAAATACGACTTTGTAACTGCTCCCGCATATCCGTCAACGCCTGAGGATTATTAACATTGTCATCAGATACTGCCAGAGTACCTGCAGCTAATGCACCGTTAGTTGCAAATACACCGAATACCATCTATCTCAATCCGCGTTGCGGTTATTGAGATCAATCTACATACGTAGATGGCAAAACTGCATTATAATACTCCAACAGACGCCCATCTCGCAAAAACTGCATGTATGCATGCTGTGCGTTATCTGACGATACGAGCCATACAGCCCATGCCAAACCATATTCGCTATAGCACGTCTTGGGTATGGCAATCATCGTATCGAACAATTCATCGCTTTTAGCACTCTTTAGAATATCCGCCGCAATAGCAGTTATTTGCTCCTTTGGCAGATACCCTTCATGTGCTTGTGTGATACCTTTAAACGGCGTCTCTAGTATAAGTGCGGCTGATTCCGCACTAGCGCAGCTATCTAAAGCTTCACCAAACTCCTCCCAATCGTCGTCAATATGTAAATCCCACATATGATCGACGAGACAATGATAATAGAACAAATCATTCGGTGACAACCGCTGACCATATTTAGCTAAAACATCGTCTATCTGGGTAACTAATTTCGCACCAATAGCCTGCATCTCATCCATCTGTGCATCGGTCATCTGCGCGGGGATATACCACTGAAATTCATCTTCAGCCGCTTCCACACTGACAGCTAAACCAAGAACAAGAAACGCGAGTAAAACAAGCGAAGTGAAGCGCCTTACAGCACTTAAACTAATACCAATCATCATTAACACCCCCATGACCATCATATATCTAGAAGGCTATATTTGTCAAGGACTTTTTCGTTAAGTCTATATAATAGGATCTTGATTTGTAAGTCGATTTATGTCATATGGGAGGCGCGCTGTTCTTCTCAGCGAGCCTAACCTACTCATACACGATAGCATCCGGTTCGCCTAATGTGTACATCGCCGAGGAAGAGTTGCAGTTTGTTAACCAACTAGTCAACGCGTGCCTTGTGGAAGGCTACCTCTATCGCATTTGTTTAACTCACAACACCCTTCGCCGCACGGCAGGAAGCTCACCTTCCGCGCGTATCAGCGTAGGAGGTATCCACTTGACGATAAGCTCGCCGTTATGCTCCGGGCCGATCCAGTAATGGCGCCAGTGCGCGCGGCGTATATGCGGACGTTTTGGCGAGTTGCTTCCCGTATGGCTAGCAGCCCTGACTGCGGTTGGCCTGGCGTACACGCCGCGTAATGCCGCGCCTACATCCCAGACCGTTGGAACCGGCGCGCCTAGGCTCTTTGGCGAACGGGTTCGCACAGCTGGACGGTAATCAGCCGGCATATCCGGCTGTGCGCTACACAGGTAGAGCAGCTGCTGCAAAACCTTAGAAGTCCACTCGTCTTCCTGCATCGATTTTTTTTCCAGTCGTGGAATGGTATAGGCGCATACCCCCGCTCCATCGCGTAGAGGCATACCGTCGTTATCAGCGGCCCGTCGTCCAACGGAACGCTGATAAACGCCGCGCGTTCCTTGATCCCGATCCAAGACCCTTCGATCCTGGGGTTATCTAGCAGTTCGCCAACAGCATAGCGCCGTCCTTTTCTATTGAAATTGAGCATGATATTACCACAATCCGACAAGCGAGTCAACCAGGACGGCGCTGGAAAAGCTGTGAAAAACGGTGCGGATTGTATAATATTATGCGATATCACGCCGGGATCAGTCTAAAGTGTAGCATAATCCGAACATTATTAAGCTACTACATTCCAAAGATTCGGAACCGACAAGATTCGTTTTTATTCACTCTTGACGATACTCTCCCCTGTATAATGTGCACATAAAAGGAATGGCGCATAAGGAAGGACGGTGTTAACGGATAGTGGAGATGCGGCGCCGCGACGCGGGAGACTGCTGTTTTCGGCGGCGGCGGAGGCCAGAGCGGCGGTGGATACGGTTTGAGCAAACAATAGAAGACCCCGCCAACCGCGGGGTCTTCGCGCACAGCGGAGAGGGCGGGATTCGAACCCGCGCGAGGTTTCCCTCAAACGGTTTTCAAGACCGCCGCGTTATGACCGCTTCGCTACCTCTCCGTAAAGCGCGCGCCGCGCGCGTGTTATCATGGGTTATCATGGTTTCTCAACGAACAAAACGCCTATGGTATTCTGCCCGCAGTGGCTGGTTATTACACAGCCGGCGTGGGTTTCCGTCACGCTCTCGAAGATATGCAGACTCTCCGCCTCTTCGCGCACCGCGTCCACGGCAGCGCGGTCGGTATCGACCGTGTCCGTAATAAACGCCCGTCTGGGATCGATTCGCCGGACATACTCCGGGTTTGCCGAACCCAACGCGGACTGCGCGTACTGCCTCGCCACGTTCGCGAACGAACCGCGAAACTTTTCGGTCGGAGTCATCTCGCCTTTGACGACCTCGATGCGCGGCTTGATGCGCAGCAGCATCGACCCGATCGATTGCACGGCGGAGCATCGCCCGCCATGATACAAATATGTCAGCGTGTCCAGCACGAAACTGGCGCGCACGCGCGGTACCATTTCGATCAGCGCGGCCTCTATCTGCTCCGCGCCTAAACCGCGCCGCGCCAACTCGCACGCTTCCAGCACCACCAGCCCCACCCCGGTGGATAGATTCTGGCTGTTGACGCACCGTATCACGGAGCCGGGAAACTCGGCTGCCGCGGCGCGCGCGTTGTTGACCGTGGTGGACATCGCTTCAGATATGCCGATGAACACGATCTCCATGCCGCGCGAGGCATACGGCTCGAATACGGCTGTGAAGTCCGCGATCGTCGGCGTGGAGGTCTTAGGCGTTTTCTTCGTGCGCTCGAAGTACGCGTAAAGATCGCGCGGCGCGACCTGCTCCCCATCGCGCAGGCTATCCTTATCCAGCGTCACGTACAGCGGAATGACTCCTATATTATAGCGCTCGATGATATCCGCCGTCAAATCGCAGGTCGAATCGGTCAGTATCTTGACGTTTGCCATTGTCGCTCCTTAACCTTGTTGTTTTGCCGCGTAGCGCTGCCCGACCAGCCTGGGCGCGCCGTCCTCCCACACGACCGTCGAGACGACATACCCCAGCGTCTGGTTCTGGACATTGGACGTTATCTCCTGCCAAAGCTCCAGCGCGGGGCGACCGTTGTACGCCGCGAACGTGCAGTCTACAAACGCGGATACCGCCGCGACAAGGGTATTGGGCGAGGTGCCGTCCTCGCGGTACGCGGCGCGCGTTTCAGGCGCGGCGACGGGAACGCTCTGCACAAAACTATATGTCTGATTGCTGATTTCCAATACATAACCGCGCGCGAATACCGCCTGGAACCTGTACGCGTCGTCCGTCGCGGCGGGCACGGGCAGCAGCGACAGCTCCCCGCTGGGGGAACCGACGATGGTCACGACATAGGTATCGCGCGGCGGATCCCGGGTCAGCGCGATCAGCTCGCTGGAGCCGTCGCCCGTAAGGTCGGCGGAGTAGAGCCTAACCAGCGCGATCGACTCGCCCGCGCCGATGGGAACCTCCGCCGCGCGTCCGTCTCCGAACGTGATCGTCAGCTGGGTATAACCATCGCTGGACGACGCGTCAACCCGCTCGGGTATGGAGTCTCCGTCCAGATAAGCGGCGGCGGAGCGGCTGCCCGTCACCTCCCAAGGCGCGTAAGCCGCAGTCGGCGCAGCCGCCAGAACCCGCAGCGGCAGTAACGCCGCGCAAACCAAGATAATGAACGCGTATCGTTTATTCATAATTCCATCACGCCATAAAGGCGGTATAAGTCAGTCCGCAGGTTCGGCGCGCCGTACTCGCAGCCTCACCATACCCGCCAGCAGCGTCAGCGCGCCCGCCAGCAGCATCAGGTAATAGGTGAAGAACCGCCACACCAGCATCGCCGGAAACACGCTGGACTCCGGGAATACTTTCCCGAGGAACACGTAGAACGATCCCTCCTGCGCGCCAGTCGCGCCGGGGGTGGGAACCATCGACGCCACTAGATACAGCAGCATCTGTATGCCAGTCACCACGCCGTAAGGCGCGGCGCTCCATCCAAAACCCCTGTAAATGAAGTAAACCATGCTCATGTACGCCGTTACCTGCGCGCCGGACATCAGCGCGCATACGATGATCAGCGCGGGTCGCCTGAACATCTGTTCCGATATCGACTCGTATTCGGCTACGTATTCGCGCAGACGCTCGATAGAGCGCTGCGGGCTGCGAAGCAGGCGCGCGCGGCCTAGTAGACGGATCGTCCACTCGACAGGCCTGGCTACCCACGCGCCCCTCGCCAATACCAGCGCGAGGAATACGGTCCATACAAAATTAAGCGCGAACCCGCCGATCAACACCCACTTCGCGACCGAGATAGTCGCGCCGATCGCGCCGCGAAACGCAAGCCAGAAGCACGTAGCCAGTATCACCAGCATGAACTGGAACCCGGCCGTCTCCACCGCGACCGCCGACGCGCCCGCGCTCGCGTGCACGCCTCGCTTAGCCAGCTCGTACACCTGCATCGGCTGGCCTCCCGTCGCAGCGGGCGTGATCCCCGAATAAAACAGCCCGATCAGCGTCACATGAAGCGCGCCGCCGACCTTAAGCGAGCAGCCTTGGAATCGGCAGAACACCACCAGCGCCAGCGCCCTGATCCCGACATACGCGCACCAGCACGCAGCTACCACAGCCACGTATCTAGGACTGACGCGCAGCAGAGCGGTCCATGCCAGATGCACGTCCTCAGCCGTGAACCCCAGCACTAGCAGCAGCGCCAGGGACGCGACCGGGAACAGGATACTGCCGATCCATTTATACCATCGGGAGCGGGGAGCGAGTCCTTTCCGTTCCTGAATGGAGCGGGGTGAATCCCCGCGCCCGGAGGTTTTCATTGCGGGTATGCGGCCCGTCCTTTACCATCAATCGCCCTATAAGGCAATCGTATCCTGTTCATACACAGTATACCATCAATGCCCCCGCGCATCAAGTGGTTTTAAACGGGCAAAATCGCTGTCGAACGCGCGCGCGGCAGGGTATATTCCGCGCCGCGGCATTGCAAAACGCGCGCGGATTACCTATAATAGACCGCAGTGCGCCGAACGACGCTCAATTCGGCGCGAACAATGTCGAGAGGTGGTTGTGTATGGCTCAGCGAAACCCTGGTTCGGCGGCGATTGGTTACTTGCCGGACGAGACCCCATCGATCGGTAAACTGCTCCTGTTCGCGTTCCAGCAAGTGCTGGTTATGTTCCCGGCGACGGTGACAGTCGCTCTGCTGACGGGTTTCCACGTGTCCACGACGATATTCGCGAGCGGGCTGGCGACGCTGTGCTTCCTATTAATAACGCGCGGCAGGATACCGCTGTACTATGGATCAAGCTTCTCGTATATCGCGGCGATCGTTGGGATCACGGGCGCGTCCAGGTTCGGCGTGACCGCGCCTGACGCGCTGATCAGCCAGGCGCAATTCGGTATAATCATGTCGGGATTAGTGTCGATCGCGGCTGGCGTGATCGTCTCGCGGTTCGGCATAGAGGCTATCGAGCGCGTGCTGCCGCCTACGGTGACAGGCTCGATAGCGCTGATCATCGGGCTTTCGCTGGCGGGCACCGCGCTGACCAGCGTCGCCGGATACTCGAACGGTGATCTCGCCGGCAACTCCAACCTGATGTGGATCGCCGGGCTTATCACACTGCTGGCGACGATAGGGTTTTCCGTTTATCTCAAGGGCGTATGGAGGCAGCTGCCGATACTGCTGGGCATACTGGTGGGATACGCGGTCAGTATCCCGCTGGGATTGATCGACTTTGGCGGCGTGTTCGCGGGCTCGGTCATTGCCGCGCCCCACTTCACCCTGCCCGCGCCCAGTTGGGCCGCCGTGCTGGCGATCATGCCCATCGCGATAGCGACGATACCCGAATCGACCGCGCATCTGTTCCAGCTGGATATATACGTCAACGATCTAGCCAAACGCAAGGGTAAGGGCGAGTATAAGATCGCCGACAAACTGGGATTGAACCTGATCGGCGACGGGGTGGGCGATATAGTGGCGTCGATGTTCGGCGGGCCGGCAGGCACGAACTATGGCGAAAACATATCGACGATGGCTATCACGCACAACTTTTCATGCGCGATGCTGGCGGCTGCCGCCGTTATCTCTATCCTGCTGTCGTTCGTTAGGCCGCTGTCGAACCTGATCAACACGGTGCCGTCAGCCGTCATCAACGGCGCGTGCGTGTTCCTGTTCGGCGTGATAGGCGCGCAGGGCATAGCGATCATGATCAATAAACGCGTGGATATGTTCGACGCGCGAAGCCTCGCGGTCATAGCGTCGATACTGATTATCGGCATCGGCGGATCGTTCGGGTTCCCGAACGGGATGATTCCGGCGTTCGGCATGCAGCTGCCCGCGATCGCCACCGCCGCGCTGTTCGGCATCGTGCTGAACCTCCTGCTATCGATCGGCAGGAAGGAAGAGAAGGAGTAATACGGCGCGAACCGCACTTACGCCCCCGTCAAGTTTGGATTTTCCAGGATTCGCGGCGGAGTTTGCCGCTCGCTAAGGCGGATAGCGCAAACGAACCCGGACGTTCGTCCGCACTATCCGCCTTAGCGTCAAAATGGTTTGCGCAGATACGGAAACATGAACGCTACGGAGTATAATCGGTTGGAAAACATCGGCGGACACACGAAGCCAATATGTTTTTCAGCCTGGCTAGGCGCGGCGGCTGAAACCGCCAAAGCGCGAGGGGGATGATGGTATGCGCGACAAACTTAAGCCGTTTCTGGATGAAGAAGGCCGTCTAAAGCAGTATCCGGCTAAACAAGGCAGACAATTATTGGCGCTTGAGTATATAGCTTCCAAATTTGACGATGAGAAACGTTATACGGAGCGCGAGGTCAATCAGTTGCTGGAAACTTGGCATACGTTCGGAGATTGGGCATTGTTGAGGCGGGATTTGTATGATGTTGGCTTACTAAACCGCACGCCGGACGGAGTTGCGTATTGGCTGAATAAAAAAAACTCTAACATCGCGAATCCGCTTGCATAATATCCGCGAATCGGGTATACTAATGATCGTGATGAATTGTTCGCCCATGTATGAGCGAAACGGATGAAATTCGCGATTGGAGGACGCTTAAATGCCCAGAGGACGCAAGAAGGTTAAGCCGGAAGAAGTCGTAATCGCTCCGGAACCCGTTGTTGAGGAAGTCATAGTCGAAGAGGAACCCGAAAGCTCCGTCGACGCGAGGGCGCGCAAGCCTTATCCGTCGCACGAAGAGCGCATCAATATGGCCGAAGATCAGATCATGCACTGGGAGGCGCTCAACGCGCGCCGCCGCTCGCTGGTGGCTTCGACCGAGAAGATGCTGGAGAACCGCAAGAACGCGCTGGCTAAGGGCGAAGCGGAGATCCAGCGCCTGCAGGAATGGAAACAGCGCCTTGTGGAGATCAAGGAAGGGCTGCCGTCCACCAACCGCACCCACTCGCGCCAGAAGTTCAACGAGCTGCTAAGCGCGCTCAAGACCAGCGGCAAGAGCATCGACGACGTGCTGGATCAGTTGAAAACGGAGTCCCACGGCGCGTAACTGGCCAACGCCCGCCTCATCATGGAGGAACAGCCTCCCCCGGCTATACCCCGCCCCGTTTAGATTTCCCCGTATTCGCGCGTCATTTCGCCGTCCGCGCTGGTCCGTTCGGTCAACGAACGTCCAGCCTGGTACAAGCGCTTGCCATAGCGGACGGCGAAGATCCATCGCGGATACGGGAAAAACTGAACGGGGCTGAATATAATGGGTTCAGCGCCGCGCCGAACCCATTATGCAGCGGAAGTATGTTCTTATATGATTATATTACTGGCTTAGTATCTCCTTTGCCGCCGCGTCCCCAGCCTCCGTGATGAACGCTGTGCCCGTCTCCCTGGCGGTCTCGCGGTTCGACGCGAATATGTCTTCGCGCCTGATAGCGTCTACGCTGAATCGTCTGGCTCCGGCCATCAGTTGCTGCACCCCGGCGGCTAGTTTATCCGCGAGCGTCCAAACCGCGACCGCGCCCAGCGGCACGTTCCCCATCTCGTGCGCGCCGACCTTCTTTTGAACGTCGTAATAACCCGCGAACAGTTCCTCCGGCTTGCTCCCGTAGGCCTCCGCGACATGCTTGGGCAGCGCGTCCCAGCCGCCGTTGAGTTTCGCTCTGCGCTCCGGATACAGCGCGCCCTCCACGTTCGACCCCACGAACCCCGGAATCATCAGCGCGCGTCCCATGCACGCCAGCTTCACGAACGGCGCGCCCAGCGCCAGCGCCTTGAATATATGATCCTCTCTCGCCAGTCCCCCGGCGAAAGCCATATCCGTCACTTCATGTCCTTTATCAGCCAGTATCTTCGCGTACTCATAAGCTTTAGAGTGCAGTAATATTGATGGTACCCCCCATGTTTCCATCATGTTCCAGGGGCTCATGCCCGTGCCGCCGCCGGAGCCGTCCACCGTCAGCAGATCCAGCTTCGCGTCCGCCGCGAACCTGATCGCCATAGCCAGCGCCTCCATGCCGTATGATCCGGTCTTGAGCGTGACGCGCTTGAAACCCAATCCTCTAAGGTAAGCGGCCTCGCGCATGAAGTCCTCGCGGACCTCGCGCCAATCGTTTAGGTTCGTGTATCCCAGGCGGCTGTGCCGCGCGAACGATTTGATTCCGCCGCTGGCGAACGCTTCCCTGGTCTGCGGCAGGCTCGGATCCGGATCGACGATATATCCGCGTTCTTTAAGGAACAGCGCGTATTCCAGGCTGTTCACCTGAATCTCGCCGCCGATATCTTTAGCGCCTTGTCCCCATTTCAGTTCGATAATGACTTTGTCGCCGTATTTATCGATGATGTATTCCGCAACGCCGTTGCGCGTGTCCTCCACGTTCATCTGAACGATGATCGCGCCCTGCCCGTCGAAGAAGCGCAGGTATGTATCGATGCGGCGCTCCAGTTCCGGCGAGGACTCGATGCGTCCGTTCCTGAGTATGGACGCTCTATCGACCCCGACGACGTTCTCGCCGATGACGATGGGGAAGCCCGCCAGCGCGGCCCCGACCGCGAACGATTCCCAGTATTTCTCCGCTATGAACGTTGATCCCAGCGCCCCTGTCATGATCGGCAGCCGGCTGCTGATCTTTTCACCCCTGCCGAACGACGAGGCCAGCGACACGTTCGTAAACACGCAGTCGTCGGCCTCGCGGCTCAAGCCGGCCGGCAGTCCGTGCGCGCCGTAATTATAACCCTGGATCCTCAGCGCGTTATAGCACACGCCGGTCGCGTTCGTATTGCCCGAGCCCGCCGTGATCAAGCCGAAATCCCTGGGATAGAGCATCTTCCTGCCCCTAAACGACGAGACCCACGTCTCGCACATGCCCTTACAGTCGGCGCGGCACAGCGTGCATAACCCGGACTCGGCAGGGTTCCCCCTGTTGGCGGTGTTAAGAACGTCGTTACTCTTCAGATACTGCGGCATCTTGTCCTCCTTGTCGTCATAATGCAAGACGCTGACAGCATTCTTGCATTTGAGGATATTATACACTATAAAACG
>JAIRSO010000068.1 GCA_031255415.1 Oscillospiraceae bacterium | reverse complement strand
CAACCGTCACACTCTAGCCATCAGCCGCTCCGCCGCGGAGGCGAGACTCTCCGCCTGCAGATTGATCGGCGCGAACCTGAACGAGAAACTATAAGGCTCCCGCAGATACAGCAGCGTTTCCTCAAGAGGCTCCGGGCCGCAGGAGTTGCTTCCAAGCGGTCCCATCTTTCCATCTATAGCCAGTTCTATAAACCCCTCGTCCTTTATATCGGTCGTGTGCTTGCACTCCTCCAGCGTCTCCACGGAGTATGGATGCGCGGTGAACGCGAACGTCGGCTGCCCGGCGAACAGCATGCCCCATCCCTCATCCGAGGTCAGCGCGGCGAAACGCGTATCCTCATGCGACCCGTTCTCCTGCGGGCGGACATACGGCTCCGTGAGATCGACAACGTCGGCGCGATATAATCCCAGCCGCGCGGATTCCTTCTTATCGGGATAACTCTCGTGCGGGCCGCGCCCAAACCAAGATACATTCCGCAGTCCGCGCGGCAGCCTCACCCTTACGCCTAATCGAGGCAGATACGGCAGAACCTTCTCGTCGCCCAGCGGAAGCGGCTCGTACAGGCACTTTACCTCGCCCTCGCCGTTGGACGATAGTTTCAAATCCAGCGTGAAGCGTATCACCGGCCTTAAGTACTTCGCCGCAAGCACGTAAACCGCCCTGCCTCGCGCCACCCCGCCGTCTAGATCCACGGCGTTGGAGTCCACCCTCGACACGAGCCTATCAAGCCCGAACTCGCGCCAAGCGGATTCAGCGTTCGAGTGGTCGTTATCGGTGGGCGCGCGCCATATCAGCGGCGTGAACGCGGAATCCAGCAGCGGCGCGTTATACGCCGACAGTTTATTCAGCATCCCGTCGCGGCTGCCGAACATCGCGAACACCAGCGGGCTGATCATCCTAGTGCCGCCGACTATATCCGTCGGCGCGAACGGAGGCGTCCATCCCGCGAGTCCATTCGATACCGCGGTTTGATCCGGCACGTACTGCGCCCACGCGACTTCATACCCAGCAGCCGCCCAAGGCGTATCCCTTCGCTGAGTGAACGACAGCTCCACATAATGCCCCAGCCTCGATTCAGGCCGCGCGGGCATAGGTATGGATACGGTCGCGCCCGGCGGCGCGGACGGCAGATCGACCTTCGTCTCGCTTATAGTGCGATCGAACCGGCGCAGACGGCAGACGCAGTCCAACTCATTCAGATCGGTGAACGCGAGGCGGTTCGTCAGCGCTACGAACAGCACGTCCCCCGATCCGCTCAGCGGCCCCGCAACGGTCTCAAAGCGCGTGTGCACAGGCTGCAGAACCTTCTTATATTCCAGCAGCCCGGTGTGAGGCGTTCGGTCGGGGTATGTCAGCGCGTCAACGCAGAAGTTGCCGTCGTTCGGGAAATCGCCGAAGTCGCCGCCATACGCGTAGTATAACCGACCCTGCTCGTCGATCGTCTCTATGCCGTGATCGGCCCACTCCCAGACGCATCCGCCCGCCAGGCGCGGATACTTATATATCGCGTCCCAGTAATCGCGCAGGTTGCCGGGCCCTTGACCCATAGCGTGCGCGTACTCGCACAGGAAGAACGGCTTTTCCTTATGAACCGCTTCGCCCTCGGCGATGAGATCGGGCACGCTGGTATACATCCTCGAGTAAACGTCGGCGGTCTCGGCCTCCTCGTCGCGCTCGTAATGGATAGGCCTTGTTTGATCGATAGCGCGTATAACGCCTGCCATCGCGCGATGGTTCACGCCATAGCCGGACTCGTTGCCCAGCGACCAGAATATCACGCAAGCGTGGTTGCGGTCGCGTCCGACCAGCCGCTCCGCGCGATCCGCGAACGGCTGCTCCCACGCGGGATCGGTCGCGATGAGGTCATACGAACCCACGTGGACAACGCCGTGGCATTCCAAGTCCGCCTCGTCGATCACATACAGCCCGTAAGAGTCGCACAGGTCGTAAAAGCGCGGATCGTTCGGATAATGGCTAGTGCGCACCGCGTTGATGTTATGCCGCTTCATTAGTTTGATATCGCGCTCCATCGCGTCCAGCGGCGTGACGCTTCCCAGTTTCGCGTTGAAGTCGTGGCGGTTCACGCCCTTAATCTTGATAGGCGCGCCGTTGACCAATAGCACGCCGTTTGATATATCGATCCTGCGGAATCCGACCCGGACGCACTGCGACTGCATGATCTGCCCGTCGCGCGACAGCGTCACCACCAGTTCGTACAGGTTCGGCGTTTCGGCCGTCCAGCGGCGCGCGTTTGGAACAGCCGCGCTGAACCTAGCCGCGAAGCGAGGCTCTCCAGGCGTGACGGCCTGTTCCTGCGCCCATATCGGCGGGTTACTGGGATCGTCATACAACTCGGCGATAACGGACACGCCGCCCGGGATCATGCCGAATCCGTCCAGCACGTCCACACCTACGTACAGCATGCCGGTGGACATATCGTCCGCCAGCCCCGCGTCCGCCGCCAGATCCCATATATGTACGGGCGGCAGGCACAGCAGCGACACGTCGCGGAATATCCCGTTCAGCCGCCACTTATCCTGATCCTCCAAGTACGTCGCGTCCGACCACTGGCGCACCAGCACGTGCAGTATGTTCATGCCCTGGCGCGCGTAACGGCCTATATCAAACTCCGCCGGATAGTGCGCGCCCTTCGAGTACCCGACCGGCTGCCCGTTGACGAACACGTCGAAGAACGAGTCAACGCCGTCAAAGCGCAGTATCAGCCGCTGTCCGCTCCATTCCTCCGGCACGCCGAACGCGCGCCGGTACAACCCCACAGGCGCGTCGTCCGGCACATATGGCGGATCGTAAGGGATCGGAAACTTCACGTTGGTATACTGCGGACTGCCGAAGCCGTGCATCTGCCAGCTTCCGGGCACGGGCAGGGTATCCCACGTCTCAGGCTCGCCCGCCGGGAAGTTCGGCGGTATCTCGTCTGGCGACTCCAGGTAAGCGAAGTCCCATATGCCGTTAAGCGAAAGGAAACGGTCGGACGCGCCGCGCTCGAACCGCCTCGCGCGCTCCGCCGAGCTAAATGGGATATCGATCGCGCGGGGCGGCAGCCGGTTCAGGTGCAGCGCGTTCAGGTCTGTCCACGGGTTGGCAGGCATTGGATCAATCCTTTCTTTTATTCCTGTTCCATAGCCGCGCGCGCGTGAGCGCTTCCTCCGGCGAGCGCGGGAACGAAGCGCATTCGCGCTCTATCGCGTCGGAGGCTTCGGACGCGCCGTCCTCTATGCGCAGATGTTTGGCGATATACTGCGCGTTCTCGCGGTAAGCGGGATTGCCCGTCAACTGGCGCAGCGCGCGGGTGAGCCGATCCGCGTCCAGTTTATCGCGCGGTATGGGTTTCGGGCCCAGCCCGTGCCTATATACCTGTTCGCCCCAAAACGGCTGATCCGCGCCGAAGGGTATCACCAGCGTGGGCAGTCCGGCGTACAATCCCGCGGCCGTCGTGCCGGCGCCGCCGTGATGCACCGCCGCGCTCACGTGCTGGAACAACCAGCTGTGCGGCACGAAGTCCACCAGGAACAGCCGCCCGCTGCTGCGCGCTCGCTCGGGCAACTTCGAGTCCTGCGCCGCGCCGCCCCAGCCCTTGATCATCACCGCGCTCAACCCCAGCTTCTTCAGGCTCTTCGCCGTGATATCCAGCGCCGAAGCCATATCCCCCGAGGTCATCGATCCAAAACCGATATACAGCGGTTTCGGGTTCTGGTTGAGGAACGCCTTGAGCGCGGGGGAGGGTTCGTAGGCGTGCGGCTCTTTGGGCTGGATGAACCCGATCATGTTGATATTGCGCGGCCAGTCCAGCGAGCGCGGCACCAGTTGCCTACTGATGGCGTACAGGACGGGTATCTGCCATTGCCCGACAGTATAATCGGGACGCGTGCGTATCCGCCGCGCGCGCATGCCGTTCAGCTTGCGCCAGCGGTGCAGGTAGTGGTACTCCAGCCCGCCGACGGTCAAATATGTCAAGGAGTACGTCAGTTTATTGTACGCCCTGCCCAGTTTTAGCTGAGGCATGATCGCCTGCGGCACGTCGCCGGATATATCCATAGGATAATAATGCAGTTGGAAGCATGGTATGCCCAGTTTTTCAGCGATAGAGTAGCCCATGGAGCCGAAATATGTAAGCACTATCGCGTCCGCGCCCTGCGACGCTTCCATCAGCGCGCGCGTGAGCGGCTCGACCAGCGCCCTTAGCGATTTGGTCAGATGGTACACGAACGTGACCGGATTGCCGCCGGGCTGTATCAGCGTGCCGATATACTTATACGCGTCGCCCGGCAGACAGTAGAATTCCAAGCCAGCCTCGCGGATCGCCTTGCCCAACGGCTCGAACGCGGCTATGCGCACGGTATGCCCGCGCCGGCGCAGTTCCTCGCCAATCAGTATCATCGGCATAACGTCGCCGGTCGTGCCTATGGACAGCATGTGAATTCTCATGCCAGGATTTTAGCATAGGCGGGACGCTGGGTCAACTCCGGCTGGAAACGATTGGAATTAGTATGGAGACATATCGATTGGAATCGGTATGAGTGTTTATCGATTGGGATCAGTATGGCGGTATATCGAAACGTTTGGCTGAATCCCGGCGCGCCGAACCGGGCATAATGATCCGGACGGAATCATCTCGACGGGGAGGCGCGGCGATGCGTACACGGCGGTTCACAATCGGCGCTCTGGCGGTCATACTGGTGACGTTGTCGGCGCTGACGCTAACATTCGCGCTGTCAAGGGGAGCGGGATCGGACGAGGACGGGCTGGAGGCGGGACGATCGGACGCGTCGCGGGTCGCGGCCGGGGCTACGCAGCTGCAGACGATCCATTACCAGCGATGCGGGCACAGCGTGACGCGCGCGGTAGAGGCGCAGCCGGAGTGGGCGGGACTCACGCCCGACGAGCTTGGCGCAAGGCTGGATATGGGCTGGCGCGTGACGGACTTCACGCCGGGTCGGATCACGATGAGCAAGAATGTGATGCTGTTCTGTCCGCAGCACTACGTGCTGATGCCGGACGACACGGGTCAGGTGTGCGTATGGACGAACCGTTATGGCGAGGGCATGGAGCGTGTCCGCGACACGTCCGTGACGCTGTCCGATCTGCCGGAGGTTCAGCGCGAGTTGGTTCGGGTGGGCATGGCGTTCGACTCGGAGGGACAGGCGGATCAATATCTGGCGGCTCAAGCCTCCGCGCGGTGACGATTAACGCGTTAAACACGTTAAGCGCGATTTACGCCTTAAACGCGATTAACAAAATTTACGCGTAGAACACGATAAACACAATCTACGCGTAAAACACGATAAACACAATTTGCACGCAAAACACAATAAAAGAGGGAGGCTCCGCTAGCGAAGCCTCCCCTTGCCAATCAGCGAGCGTCAGGCTTTCGGCCCCGCCGCGATGATCTTCACGTCCATACCCTTATACTTCTCAAAGTTTTTCTGGAATAACCCGGCTAGGTTCTTAGCCGCTTTATCGTAAGCGTCCTTATCCTGCCAGGTATTGCGCGGCTGGAGCACTTCGTCCGGCACGTTCGGGCAGGTCTTGGGCGTCAGCACGTTGAATACGGGATCGAGAACGAACTCCCCTCCCTCGAGCGATCCGTTCAGCGCGGCTGTCACCATGGCGCGGGTATACTTGATCTTCATGCGGCTGCCGCCGCCTCCTGCGGGTCCGCCAGACCATCCGGTGTTGACCAGATAGACGTTGGAGCCGTGCTTGTCGATGCATTCGCCCAGCATCCGCGCGTAGCGGCTGGCCGGCAGCGGCAGGAACGGCGCGCCAAAGCATGTGCTGAACGTCGCCTGCGGGGTCGTAACGCCGCGCTCGGTGCCCGCCAGACGCGCGGTGTACCCGGTAACGAAGTGGTACATCGCGGCCTCGCGCGTGAGTTTCGCGATCGGGGGCATCACGCCGTAAGCGTCCGCGGTCAGGAATATGACGGTCTTGGGGTGTCCGCCCACGCCGGGTATCTTTGCGTTGGGTATATACTCGACCGGGTAGCCCACGCGCGTATTCTCGGTGATGGAGCCGTCGTTATAATCGAGCCTGCGCGTTGCCGGATCGATCACGACGTTCTCTACCAGCGATCCGAACTTGATAGCGTCCCATATCTGCGGCTCGTTCTCTTTGCTGAGGTTGATGCACTTGGCGTAGCATCCGCCCTCGATGTTGAATATACCGTCCGGCGACCAGCCGTGTTCGTCGTCGCCGATCAAGTATCTGTCCGGATCGGCGGAGAGCGTCGTCTTGCCCGTGCCGCTAAGCCCGAAGAACAGCGCGGTATCGCCGTCCTTGCCCTCGTTCGCGGAGCAGTGCATCGTGAACACGCCGCGCAGGGGCATCAGGTAATTCATCAGCGAGAACACGGATTTCTTTATCTCGCCGGCATACTGGCTGCCCGCGACTATAACGGTCTTTTTCTCGAACGAAACGACGATCGCGGCCTCGGAGTTAACGCCGTCCAGCTCAGGCGAGGCCTTGAACCCGGGCGCGGCGATGATGGTGAAGTCGGGCGCGAACGAGGTAAGCTCGTCGTCCGTCGGGCGCAGCAGCAGCTGATGGATAAACAGGTTCTCGCTGGCGAGTTCGTTGATAACGCGTATGCCGACGCGGTACTGCGGATCGGCTCCGGCGAACCCATCGAACACGAATACCTCCCGGTTCTGCAGGTAGGCCGTTATCTTTGCGTAAAGGTTCGCGAATTTCGCTTCTGAGATGGGCACGTTGACCTTGCCCCAGTCGATCTGATCGCGCACGCCCGGCTCGTCAACGATGAATTTATCATCGGGGGATCGGCCAGTGTACTTGCCCGTATACACGCACAGCGCGCCGGTTTCGCTGAGCATGCCCTCGCCGCGCGCGAGCGCGCGTTCGGTAAGCGCCGGGATGGAGAGATTACGATGAATCGCCGTGGGATGGATGATCCCCAGCGCGTCCAAGCTGATAGCGGAAGCCATGACTCATACCTCCTAAAACCGCGCGCGCTTAAGAACGCGGCGGCGGGCGAGAAACCGCATCCTCACCCTATTTAGAAAAGTTCTGCGTTATTACTGCGGATTCCTGCGCGCGGATGAAATTTTACAATTTTGATATACCCGCCCGCCGATATCGCTCTATTCCCGGCTTTTTAGGAACGTCTTCCTGATCCAATCCCCCAGCCTGAACCCTTTCGCGGCCTTCTCCCTGCGCGCCGCAACAGCCGCGTCCAGCGCGCCCTGCCGGTACTCGTGGCTGTCCGGGTTCAGCCTGACTGCCGCGCGGAAGCTCTCGTGCGCGCCTGCCGGTTGTTTCAGCGCCATAAGGATCTTGCCGCGCAGACCGAACCATTCCGCGTCGCGCACAGCCTCGCGGGTTAGTATCCTAAGCGCGGCCTCGTACTGGCCCCGCTCGTACAGCGACGAGGCGACCTTTTTGGAGTCCGGCACGGACTCGCGCCCGCCGGAGCCGTTCGCGGCGCGCAACGCCTTTTCGTAGGCTAGGTTAATCTCGACCAGTTTCTCCTGCGCAGTCTCGCGCTGCGCGGGATCGACTATCACATCCGGATGGTATCGTTTTACAAGCGCGTGGTACGCGCCGCGTATCTGCTCCGCGTTCGCGGTCGGTGACACGCCCAGTGTCGCGTAAGGATTATTCATCAAGCCTCCAGGGTGGCGGCGGATTATTCCGTTATGCCCGGGCACGCTCGGATTTTACGATTCGCCGCGGATCGCCGCCGTTCGCGGTACGTGTGAACAAGACGAGCCGTAGGTTCTTCGCGGAACGAATCGGCGCGAACGGCGAAAGCCGCGCGATGGCTGCAAATATCGGAGCGTGACGGGGTATAATATATATATGCGTGATTGCACCCGCATTATAACATCAAGACGGGTTATTGACAAGGCGGCGCGGACGCGGCTCCACGCTGGACGCTGTTTAGCCCGGCATAATAATTGACACGCATGATGGATTCTGATAGAATCATCATATAAAGGGGGCGCGGTTATGGACGGCGTGCCGCTGGACTTCAAGCGTGATTTCAAGGCTGGTTTCTTCGCGTCGCTGTTCAACGATAGGGAGCGCGGCCTGGAGCTGGTCAACGCCCTTATGGACGGAAGCTATCCCCCCGGCACCGACGTTGAGATCGAGACCCTGACCGACGTGTTCTTTATGGGCATCCAGAACGATCTCGCGCTGTTGGTCGGCAACACGGTTTTGTTTCTGGGGGAGCATCAGTCCTCGGTCAACAAGACCATAACGGTACGCTTCATATCGTATTACGGCAGGATACTCGAGGGCATGGTGTCCAGGAAACAGACCTACAGGCAGGGCACGCTCAAGCTGGCGCGGCCCGTGTTCGTAGTGCTGTATAACGGGATCGATCCGTATCCCGCCAGGAGCGTGCTGAAACTATCCAGATCCTATAAAGAACCAGCCGCGCAGTTGGAGATAGACTCGTTCATAGAGTTGCAGGCGGTGGTGGTAAACATCCATGCGCCGGAAAACGAGGAGTTGATCAGGAAAAGCCCGCATCTGTTCGGGTACGTGGAGGTTGTGCGCCGAGGCCGGGATTATCACGCGCAGGGCATGAGCGTGCAAGACTCGGTGCGCAAAGCCATACAGGAATGCATAGACGAGGGGATAATCGCCGACTATTTAAGACGGCACGCGTCGGAGGTGATTGGCATGCTGACGGAACAGTTTAATTTGGATGACGCGCTCTCTGCCCGCCATGCCGATGGTAAGGATGAAGGGATCCAAATCGGGGAGGAGCGAAGTCGCAGGACATTACGCGCTCTGCGAGACTCCGGTATTGATATTAAGTTAATTATAAACGCTTCAGGTTTGACCGAAGAAGAAATAAAACGATTGTGAGGCGAGGACACAGCCGGTCAATTGACGCGATAATGTGGAGGTGGTTGGCATGCTGACTGAACAGTTTAATTTGGATGACGCGCTGTGGGCTTTCCGTACCGACGGCGAGGAGGAAGGGATTGAAAAGGGGATTGAAAAGGGGATTGAACAAGGTATTGAAAAAGGGATCCAAATCGGGGAGGCGAAGCATGCTCGCAAGGTGGCGAGTATGCTCCGAGATTATGGTGTTGATATGGAAATAATTATCAACACAACAGGTTTGACCGAATACGAAATCAATCAGCTGACAAGCGAGGACACAGCC
>JAIRSO010000044.1 GCA_031255415.1 Oscillospiraceae bacterium | reverse complement strand
TAATTAAGAACGGTTCCGCTGCTCATAGATTGCCTCCTTTCCATCTAGATGGAACGCGTACGGAAAACCCCTTGCGCGCAGGCGCAAGGGGTCGATAATCAAACATGGCTGCAGCCATGGATCGATCATATCCCTAACGCCTCGGCGGGCGATACGCCGTGTCCAGCATATCATTAAGCGATCGCGCCCGCTGTCTTAGGCACGGTTTCTTCCGATAGTATTGTACCACGACGCGCTGCGGCGCGTCAAGGCGAATGTGCGATGTTATACCCCTCCCCCCGCCATTCCATTTACGCGGCGGTTGTGTTATACTATACTGAACGCGGGCGCGCACGCGCGCCGTGAATTGATTGAGAGAAGGGAACCATTGTGCCCATAGCTGAAAAGGCCACCGCGAAGCCGGACAAGCTGCGCGTGGGAATCGTTGGCACGGGCGGTATTGCCCATGCGCACATGAGGGCTTACGCGGAGATGGACGACGTCCAGATCATTGGCGGGTCGGATATCGTGCCGGGCAAGGCGCGCAAATTCCTTGACGAGTTCGGCCTTACGGACGTCCCCGACTTCGAGGACAACGATAAATTGTACGCGCTGAAACCGGACGGCGTATCGGTCTGCACGTACAACACCACGCACCATGTGTGCGCCGTCGCCGCGATGGAGGCGGGCGTTCACGTGCTGTGCGAGAAGCCCATGTCCGTCACGCTCGATCAGGCCGTGCAAATGGCTAAAACACAGAAGGCGACGGGCAAAATACTGACCATCGGCTTCCAGCCGCGTTACGACGCGAATATGCGGATGGTCAAGGAGATAGTAAGATCCGGAGCGCTGGGCAACGTTTATTACGTGCAGACCGGCGGCGGACGCAGGCGCGGGATCCCGGGCGGCACGTTCGTTAACAAGGAACTGGCCGGAGTGGGATGCCTGGCCGATATCGGCTGCTACGGGCTGGATATGGCGCTCAATTCCGTCGGGTACCGCAAGCCGGTTACGGTGTCCGCTTACGCGTCCGATCATTTCGGCAAAAACCCGAAGTATTATCAGGGCGATTTCTCGGTGGACGACTTCACGTGCGCGCTCGTGCGGTTCGAGGACGGGCTGGTGCTCGACTTCCGGATGAGCTGGGCGATGCACATGGATACGATGGGCGACACGCTGTTCCTGGGCACCGACGCGGGACTGAAGGTCAAGTCTCCGAACCCGCACGTGAACTGGGGCGGAGCGTGGGACGGCTCGATAGGCGACGTGTATATGTATTCAGACGTGTGCGGCAGCCAGGTCGAAACCAAGATCCCGCTCAAGTCCAGCGAGAAACAGAACAACTTCGCGGCGAAGGTGCGCGCGTTCCTCGACGCGATAAAGGACGGCTCGCCATCCCCGATACCGTGGCAGGAGATTATCTACAACCAGGCGATCATCGACGGGATCATCCGCTCCAGCGAGGCTAAGCGCGAGGTCGACGTGGTTATCCCGGAGATTTGATGGTTCACGAGATTATCGGCGTGATCCCGGGCAGCCCTGCCTGCAGGGCGGGGCTGCGCCCGGGGATGCTGCTTACCGGAGTCAACGGGCGGCGAATCAGGGATCAGATAGATTACCTCGCGCTGACCGCGCCCAGCCGCGTGCGCCTTGACATACGGTCAGACGCGGGATCCTCGCGGGTGCTGATCCGCCGCGATGAGGACGGCGAGCCGATAGGCTTGTCGTTCGGCGAGAGCATGCGCGTCAAACCGCTGCGATGCCGGAACCGCTGCGCGTTCTGTTTCGTCGATCAGCTGCCCGTGGGCATGCGCGAACCGCTGTACGTCAAGGACGACGACTGGCGCATGTCGCTGATGATGGGCAATTACGTCACGCTGACCAACCTGAGCGACGCGGGATTCGCGCGGATCATCAGCCGTAAAGCCAGCCCGCTCTACCTGTCGATCCATACGCTCGATCCCTCTTTGAGGGGCCGTCTGCTAGGCCTTGACCGCGGCGACGACATACGCCCCAGGCTGGACGCGCTAAAGGATAACGGCCTGGCGTTCCACGCGCAGATCGTGATGTGCCCCGGCTGGAACGACGGCGAGGAACTGGCGCGCACGCTGGACGGACTAGCCGAGTATTATCCTTCCGCGCGGTCGGTCGCGGTCGTGCCGGTCGGGCTGACTCGGTACAGGGAGGGGTTAACGCCGCTGCGGGCTGTCGGACGCGAGGACGCGCGGGGCGCGCTGCGGATCGTTCGCGGCGTTCAGTCGGAGTGCCTCGCGCGGTGGGATACCCGTTTCGCGTTCGCGGCGGACGAGATGTACATCGCGGCGGGCGAGCCTATGCCGCGCGACTCGGAGTATGAGGATTACCCGCAGATAGAAAATGGCGTGGGTCTCATAAGGCGGATGGAGACGGAGTTTTACGAGGCCGAACCTAGTCGATCCATCAAGTCGATGGGAGGCTCCGGGCGCGCGGGCGGCGGGATCATTATCGCGACGGGAACAGCCGCCGCGCCGTTCCTGCGCGAGATGGCGCGATCCGTGTCCGCGAACGTCGAGGTGCGGGCTATAACCAATCGTTTTTGGGGAGAGACTATAACCGTCGCTGGGCTGGTCACATCGTCCGACATTATCGGGCAATTGTCCGGAACCGGCGCGCGGGAGGTCTGGATCCCGGACGTGATGCTGTCCGCGGACGGCGTGTTTCTGGACGGGCGCGCGCCGGATGATCTGGCGGCGGCGCTCAATATGTCGGTGCGCGTGCTGCCCAGCGGCGGCGCGGCTTTGAGGCGCGCGCTGGAGTGCGGCGCGGAGGTGCAGTGAAACCGTTAGTGGCGGTGGTAGGCCGGCCCAATGTCGGCAAGTCAACGTTTTTCAACAAGGTGGTAGGGCGGCGCGTCGCTATCGTCGAGGATACCCCCGGCGTGACTCGGGATCGGATATACGCGGACGCGGAGTGGCGCGGCCGCGTGTTCACGCTGATCGATACCGGTGGCATCGATCCGAACACTTCGGATATACTGCTGTCGCAGATGCGCCGCCAGGCGGAGATTGCGATTGAGACCGCCGATCTCATACTGTTCATGGTGGACGCTCGAGGCGGGGTAACGTCCGACGATCTGGACGTTGCGGATATGCTGCGCCGCGCCGCGAAGCCCGTGCTCCTGGTCGCGAACAAGGCCGATACCCCCGGGCTTGACTTGGAGTCCGTGGATTTCTTTGAACTGGGACTGGGCGATCCGTTCCCGGCGTCGTCGGCGAATATGCTGGGGCTGGGCGACTTGCTGGACGCGATACTGGAGCGTCTGCCGGGCGCGGAGGCCGCGAGGGACGAGGAGGAGGATGGCAGCATCCGGCTCGCGATCGTCGGCAAGCCGAACGCGGGCAAGTCGTCGCTGGTCAACCGTCTGATGGGCAAGGAGCGTGTGATGGTGTCGGATATACCCGGAACGACGCGCGACGCCGTCGATACCGATCTCACGGTGAACGGGCAGACGTTCACGTTGATCGACACGGCGGGCATTCGGCGTAAGCGATCCGTCGAGGACGACAGCCTGGAGCGTTACGGCGTGCTGCGCGCGATTGCCGCGATACGCAGGTGCGACGTCGCGGTGCTGTTGATAGACGCGGTTTACGGCGCGACGGATCAGGACGCGAAGATTGCGGGGCTGGTTCACGACGAGGGGCGCGCGCTGGTCGTCGCGGTCAACAAGTGGGACGCGGTCGAGAAGGAGACGGGCACGCTGGAGGCTTATACGCGCAAGGTGCGCGATCAATTGAAGTTCGCCTCTTACGCGCCCGTGCTGTTCATATCGGCTAAGACGGGACAGCGCGCCGCCAGCGTGACGGAGGCCGCGCGCGAGGCTTACCGGCAGTCGCGCAGGAGAATCCCGACCGGGGTGCTCAACGAGGCCGTGAACGACGCGGTCGCGGCGATGCAGCCTCCCGCGTCCGGCGGGCGCAGACTGAGGATATATTACGCGACGCAGCCTTCGGTAGCGCCGCCCTCGTTCCTGTTCTTCGTCAACGACGAGACGCTGGCGCACTTCTCGTACCGCAGGTATCTGGAGAACCAGCTTCGCAAGGCGTTCGGGTTTGAGGGTTCGCCGATTAAACTGACGTTCCGCAACCGGTCGAGGCCGGAATGATCGATGCAAAGGGGGTATGGCTATGTTTGCGGGCTTGGCGGCGATAGGCTGGATTGTGGTGGCGGCGGCAAGCTACTTGGTGGGAGGGTTATCCACCGGGCTGTGGGTGTCGTCGCGTTTGAAGGGGCTGGACGTGAGAAAGTTCGGCAGCGGCAGCTCCGGCGCGACTAACGTGCTGCGCACGCTGGGCCGAGGCCCCGGGCTAGTCGTGTTTGCCGGGGACATGCTAAAGGGCGCGCTGACCGCGCTGGCTGGATTATTGTTGGGCGGGCCATGGTGCGCGTTTATATGCGGATTGCTGGCGGTGGCTGGCAACATTTGGCCGATCACCGCGCAGTTTAAGGGAGGCAAGGGAGTCTCGACGGCGGCGGGGGTATTCCTCGCGGTCGCGCCTTGGCAGGCCGTGCTGGCTATCGCGCTGGCGTTCGCGGTGATATATTTGTCGAAACTGGTGTCGATGGGATCGCTGGCGGGGCTTGTGGGGTACTGGCTGATAGCGGGCGTGCCGGGGTTGTTTTCCTCGCGCGCGTATCTGTTCTGGTTGTCGCTGGGCATTAACGCGATGGTGTTCTACGCGCACCGGCAGAACATCAGGCGATTGCTGGACGGCAAGGAGAACAAACTGGACATGAATATACTATCCGGCAGGAAGAAGATATAATCCGGCAGGAAGAAGATATAAATAACAGACATGGATGCGCGGCGCGTTGGCGTTTCCATGTCTGTTCATTTAACGATTGCAAAGCGCGAGATGTTTTGTGCCTGTACGGCACGCTATGTTTGCGTATAACTACACGGCGCGCTGCTCTTACTGTATAACTACACGACGCGCTGTTCTTACTGTACAACTACACGGCGCGCTGCTCTTGCTACATAGCTACATAGCGTACTGCGCAAGCTATCTAACTACACAGCGCGCGCTTACTGCATAACCGCGTAACCCTTGACGCCTACTCAAGCGGACTCCGCCGCGCGGCTGGCTTGGAGTTGCGCTTTATGCTCCAGCGCCTTTTGCAGAAACTGCCCGGTATAACTGGAGGCGATCCCGCATAACTCCTCCGGCGTGCCTTCAGCCACGATCCGCCCTCCGCCTGTCCCGCCCTCCGGACCCAGGTCGATGCAGTAGTCCGCGGACTTAATCACGTCCAGGTTGTGCTCGATCACCACGACCGTATTGCCTTGATCGGTGAGCCGCTGCAGCACGTCTATCAGCCGAGCCACATCCGCGATATGCAAGCCCGTCGTCGGCTCGTCCAATACGTAGATTGTGCGCCCCGTCGCGCGGCGGCTGAGCTCCGTCGCCAGCTTCACGCGCTGAGCCTCGCCGCCCGAGAGCGTAGTCGAGGGCTGTCCCAGTTTGATGTACCCCAGCCCCACGTCGTACAGCGTCCGGAGCACCTGCCTTATCGCGTTATGATGCTCGAAGAACGCCAGCGCGTCCTCCACCGTCATATCCAGCACGTCGAATATGCTCTTGTCGCGGTACTTGACCTCCAGCGTCTCGCGGTTGTACCGCTTGCCCTTGCACACCTCGCACGGCACGTATATGTCAGGCAGGAAGTGCATCTCGATCTTGAGTATCCCGTCGCCGCCGCAGGCCTCGCATCGCCCGCCCTTAACGTTGAACGAGAACCTATTCTCCCTGTACCCGCGCGCTTTGGCCTCGTTGGTCGCGGCGAACACGCGGCGGATCGCGTCGAACACGCCCGTATAAGTGGCTGGATTGGACCTCGGCGTGCGCCCTATCGGCGATTGGTCGATCGAGATGATCTTGTCCAGCTGCGACAGCCCGTCGATCCCCTCATGCGCGCCTGGCCTCGCCTTCGATCGGTTCAGGTCGCGCGAGAGCGCCTTGAATAGTATCTCGTTCACCAGAGACGACTTGCCGCTGCCGGATACGCCCGTCACGCATACGAATACCCCCAGCGGGATCTTAGCGTCGAAACCGGTCAGGTTGTTCGCGCGCGCGCCGCGGATGGTCAGGCTGCCCGATGGCTTGCGCCGAAGCTCGGGCACGGGGATGCGCTTCGCGCCGCTTAGATACTGTCCGGTCAGCGAGTTCGGGTTGCGCATGATCTCTTCGACCGTGCCCTGCGCGATGATCTGCCCGCCGTGCGCTCCAGCGCCCGGCCCGATGTCCACTATGTGATCCGCCGCGAACATCGTCTCCTCGTCGTGCTCGACCACTATCAGCGAGTTGCCCAGGTTACGCAGCCCCTTCAGCGCGGAGAGCAGTTTCTCGTTGTCGCGCTGATGCAGGCCGATGGACGGCTCGTCCAGTATATATAATACGCCCACGAGGCTGGAGCCTATCTGCGTAGCCAGGCGGATGCGCTGAGCCTCGCCGCCGGAGAGCGTGCCCGCCGCGCGCGAGAGCGTCAGGTACGACAGCCCCACGTTAGCGAGGAATCCCAGGCGCGACTTTATCTCCTTGAGTATAAGCTCCGCGATGCGCGCGTGCTGCGCGGACAGGCGCAGGTTCGAGAAAAACCCGCGCGCCTCCACCACCGAATCCTCCGATACGGACGCTATCGACCGCCCGCCCACCGTCACCGCGAGGGTCTCCGGCTTGAGCCGCTTGCCGCCGCAGTCGGGGCAGGGCAGCTCGACCATCATGGCCTCGAGCGTATCCTTCATCGATTCCGACGAGGTTTCTTTGTAACGCCGCTCCAGGTTCGTTATGACCCCCTCGAACGGAGCCATATACGTGCCGCCGCCCCTCTCGCGCTGGTAGACTATCTTGATCTTCTCGCCGTTGGTGCCGTAGAGCAGTATCTTGACTACGGACTCGGGCAGGTCGCGCACGGGGGTATCCATCGAGAAACCGTAGTGCGCCGCCAGCGATTCGATGAACAGCGCCGCGAAACTATCCTCGTCGCGCGCGTTGTTCCAGCCGCTGGCGGAGATCGCGCCCTGGCGCAGGGTCAGCGAGCGATCCTTTATCACCGCGTCCGGATCGACGCGGCGCAGGGTACCCAGCCCCGCGCACGTCGGGCACGCGCCGAACGGGCTATTGAACGAGAACATGCGCGGGGTTAGCTCCTCAATGCTCACGCCGCATTCGGGGCAAGCGTAATTCTGCGAGTATAACGTCTCGCCATGCTGGCCCGCGTCCACCAGAGCCAGCCCGCCGGACAGCCGCAGCGCGTTCTCCAGCGAGTCGGCCAGGCGCGACTGCACCCCCGGCTTGTTGACGAGCCGATCAACCACAGCCTCTATCGTGTGGTTCTTCTGCTTATCGAGGGCGGGGGCTTCGTCGGTCGGGTATATCTCGCCGTCGACGCGCATGCGCGCGTATCCGTCGCGGCGCAGATCGTCCATCAGTTTGACGTGCTCGCCCTTGCGCTTGCGCACCAGCGGCGCGAACACGGTCAGGCGCGAGCCCTCCGGCAGCGACGCGATCTGATCGACCATCTGATCCACCGACTGCTGCGATATCTCGCGCCCGCACTTGGGGCAGTGCGGGATCCCAATCCGCGCGTACAACAGACGCAGGTAATCGTTTATCTCCGTGACGGTGCCGACGGTGGAGCGGGGGTTGCGGCTGGTCGTCTTTTGGTCGATGGATATCGCGGGGGATAAACCCTCGATGCCGTCCACGTCGGGTTTCTCCATCTGACCGAGGAACTGGCGCGCGTATGCCGATAGCGACTCGACATACCGCCGCTGGCCCTCTGCGTATATCGTGTCGAAGGCGAGCGAAGATTTCCCGCTGCCGGACAGCCCGGTGAACACCACCAGTTTGTTGCGCGGTATGGTCAGGGTGACGTCGCGCAGGTTGTGCTCGCGCGCGCCGCGCACGGTCAGGGCGTCTATCATCTTATCTCCTCTTGCGGGATTTATTGGCGTGCTTGTTGAACTTGCGCTGAGGCGCTGCCGCCGATGCGGGAGGCTGTCCGCGCAGCCGGAGCAGATCGTCGCGCAGTTTCGCGGCCTTTTCGAAATCCAGATCGGCGGCGGCGCGGAGCATCTGATCCTCCAGTTTGGCGGCTAGCATCGCTTTCTCGTCCGGGTCGAGGTCGGCGGGGGCGTTCGACTCCGCCTCGCTGGTGATCTCCAGCAGAGCGCGCACCGCCGTTTGGACGGACTCGGGGGTGATGCCGTTCGCTTCATTATATGCTTGCTGCAGCGCGCGGCGGCGGTTCGTCTCGTTGACGGCCTTTGACATGCTGTCGGTCAGCGAGTCGCCGTATAGTATCACGCGCCCCTGCGCGTTGCGCGCGGCGCGGCCTATCGTCTGTATCAGCGACGTTTCGGAGCGGAGGAAGCCCTCCTTGTCAGCGTCCAATATCGCGACCAGCGCCACTTCGGGCAGATCCAGCCCCTCGCGCAGCAGGTTGATCCCCACCAGCACGTCGAACTCGCCCAGGCGCAGATCGCGCAGTATCTTAGTCCTCTCCAGCGTCTCTATGTCGGAGTGCAGGTAACGCACGCGCACGCGCATCTCCTCGAAGTATACGGTCAGGCTCTCCGCCATGCGTTTGGTCAGCGTTGTGACCAGCGTCCGGAAACCGTTCTCCGCAACCTGGCGAACCTCGCCCAGCAGGTCGTCAACCTGCCCTTTCGCGGGGCGGAGCGTCACCTGCGGATCGATCAGCCCGGTCGGGCGGATGATCTGCTCGACCGTATTGCCGGATCGATCCTTCTCATACTGCGCGGGGGTCGCGCTTACGTATACCGTCTGCCCGACGCGCTCCTCGAACTCGGCGAACCGCAGAGGCCTGTTGTCGAACGCCGACGGCAGGCGGAACCCATACTCCACCAATTCCGACTTGCGCGCGCGGTCGCCGTTGAACATCGCGCGCACTTGGGGCACGGTCACGTGCGACTCGTCGATGAACACGATGAAGTCTTTGGGGAAATAGTCCATCAGCGTGAATGGCGCGTCGCCCGGCTTGCGTCCGTCGAAGTAGCGGGAGTAGTTCTCTATGCCGTTGCAATAGCCTATCTCGCGGAGCATCTCCAGATCGTAGCGCGTGCGCTGTTCCAGCCTTTGAGCCTCGAGAAGGCGGTCGTCGCCGCGCAGGTCGCAGACGCGTTGAGCCAGGTCGCGCTCTATCTCGCCCAGCGCCTCGTCTATCGATTCGCGGGAGTTGGCGTAATGCGAGTTGGGGAACACCATGGCGTGCTGGAGCGTGCGTAGGGATTTGCCGGTCGTCAGCTCGATCTCGCCCAGGCGCTCGATCTCGTCGCCGAAGAACTCGACCCGCAGAGCCTTCTCGCGCTCCGACGCGGGGATCACCTCCACCGTGTCCCCGCGCACCCTGAACGTGCCGCGCTCAAAGGCGATATCGTTCCGTGTAAATTGTACCTCGACTAGGCGGCGGAGCAGGTCGTCGCGGCTCAGGCGCATGCCCGGCCTCAGCGATATCGCCAGCCCGTCGTACTCCGACGGATCGCCCATCGAGTAGATGCACGATACGGACGAGACGATCACAACATCGCGCCTCTCGCGCAGAGCGGCAGTCGCGCTGTGGCGCAGGCGCTCGATCTCCTCGTTGATCGACGCGTCCTTTTCTATATAGGTATCGGACGACGCGATGTACGCCTCCGGTTGGTAATAATCGTAATAACTGACAAAGTATTCCACCGCGTTATGAGGGAAGAAGGACTTGAACTCCGCGCACAGCTGCGCCGCGAGCGTCTTGTTGTGCGCTATGACCAGAGCCGGACGCTGCGCGAGAGCGATTACGCTGGCCATCGTGAACGTCTTGCCGGAGCCGGTCACGCCCAGCAATACCTGCCCGCTTAGACCCTGCGCGAGTCCGTCCGCCAGCGAGGCGATGGCCTGGGGCTGATCCCCGCGCGGCGAGTACGGCGCGACTAACTGGAACCGATTCTCCGCGCCGTCAAGCGAGGACATAGTATCACCCCCTGCGTCGGCGGGAACGCTGCCCGCCATCGTTTCACGCGTAGCAAGCATTATACCATACCTCCGCGCGGCTGGCAATGGGAGTAACTGGCTGGCTCGCGCGGGAGGCGCGCCTCCCGTTCCCGGCGCGGCTTTCCCGCCGCAAATTACAATAAAGCTCTTGACTTTTTATATGATTCATAGTATAATATTACAAATATGCATGGCGTTCGCGTCGATGTAACGGCGCGGCGCGCTACGGAAAAACAGGAGGGTTTGTATGCGCAGGATTATGGCTGTGCTCTTAGCCGCGGTGATGCTGGCGTGTCTCGCGCCCGCCGCGTTGGCGGAGGAAGACGTTACGATCACGGTGGTCGCGTGGGATATCGCGACGACCCCTTATTACCAGATGTACAAAGAAGCCTTCGAGGCCGCCAACCCTGGCCTTAAGGTAGAGTACATCGACCTCGCCGCGCAGGACTACTCGCAGAAAGTCGGCACGATGCTCGCGGGCGGCGATAAGTCCGACGTGCTGTTCATCAAGGAACTGTCGGACGCGACGAATTGGTCGGCTCAAGGCTATATTGCGCCGCTGGACGATTACATCGCGGCCGACGGGCTGGATATGGGCGCGTTCGCCGGCATGGCGGATTGCTATGTCGATCTGGAGGGCAATCAAGTCGCGCTGCCCTACCGCGCGGACTATTGGGTATTGTTCTACAATAAGGATCTGTTCGACGCGGCGGGAGTGGATTATCCCACGAACGACATGACGTGGGATCAATACGCCGAGTTAGCCAAACAGATGACCTCCGGCACGGAGGGCGTGGACAAGGTCTACGGTTCGCATTACCACACATGGCGCTCCGACGTGGTCAACTGGGCGGTGTGCGATGGCGTTAACACGCTGGCGGACGGCGAATACGGCGACCTCGCGTATTTCTACAACCTAGCGCTCGACCTTGAGGACGCGGGGGCGGTGATGGCGTATCCGGATCTTAAAGCGTCCGGGCTGCACTATCGCGGCGCGTTCGCTGCCGGTAACGTCGCGATGCTGCCGATGGGTTACTGGGAGATGGGCAACCTCGTGTCGGATACCAACAGCGGCGACATGAGTTTCAACTATGGCTTCGTTGCCGTTCCGCACAAGGAGGACGTTCCGGCGGGATCGACGTTCGGCTCGCCGACGGGCGCCTCCATCAACACCGCCTCCGAGAACAAGGACGCGGCATGGAAATTCCTCTCCTACATCGCCGGCGAGGAAGGCGCGAAGACGCTAGCCCCCACGGGCAACAGACCCGCGTTCATCAACGACGCGGTGGCCGAGGTCATGGCGTTGGTTGACGGATTCCCCACCGACGAAGCCAGCAAGGCCGCGCTGATTCCGACAGCCGTGTACCTTGAATGGCCCATCGGCGAAAAGGTCACCGAGCTTAAGACCATGACCGACGAGGAGCATACCCTGATCATGACGCGCGAATTGACCGTCGAAGAGGGTATTGCCGAAATGAACGAACGCGCGGCGGAGATACTCGCGGACTAACCGCGGACATCGGGAGCTGTAACAGGAGAACCCGGCGGTTCTCCTGTTTTTGCCCCGACGAGCGCGCCGATTCGAGGATAGGGAGGATTCGCCTGTGCTGAACGCTACGGGACTGGGCGGGAACGCCAATCGGCGGTACCGGGCGGGTAAGCTGGAGAAACGCAACACGCTGATCGCCTATACGTTTCTCGCGCCAAACTTCATTGGCTTTTTTATCTTTACGCTGATACCCGTCGCGTTCTCCATTGCGCTGGCGTTCCTCAACTGGAACGGCGGAGCGCTGAATACCATCACGTTCGCCGGGCTGGAAAACTTCGCGACGCTGCTCAAGCGGTTCAACTTCACGCGGAACGAGCTGGGCGTTACGCTGAAGAACACCGCGTTCTTCACGCTGTTTACCGTGCCGCTGTCCATCGCGTGCGCGCTGTTGCTCGCGCTGGCGCTCAACCGCGCGGTGTGCGGCGCGAAGGTGTTCCGCACGATCTTCTTCTTTCCATACATCGCGTCGCTGGTGGCGGTGTGCGTGTGCTGGAGCTTCATGCTGATGAAACTAGGCCCGGTTAATCAGATGCTGGAGCTTGTGGGGATCAGCGTTGGCAAGTCGTGGACGCAGAGCCGCGAGTACGCGATATGGGCGCTGATAATCGTCAGCGTGTGGCGCAACGCGGGCTACTATATGGTGATGTACCTGGCGGGGCTTCAGGGCGTGCCCGCGGAGCTGTACGAGGCCGCGACGGTGGACGGAGCGAACGGCTGGCATAAATTCTGGAAGGTGACGTTCCCGATGCTCACGCCGACCACGTTCTTCGTGTCCATCATGATGACGATCTACTGCTTCAAGATATTCGACGTGGTGCAGATCATGACCGAGGGCGGGCCGGGGCGGTCTACCAAGATGCTCGTCAACTATATATATCAGCTCGCGTTCATCGATATCAAGTACGGGCAGGCCAGCGCGGTGGCTATGGCGCTGTTCGCGATCGTGCTGATCATCACCCTGGCGCAGTTCCGGATAGAAAAGAAATGGGTAAACTATATGTAAGGCGGTGCCGTGATGACTACGTGGGCGCAAAGGCGCAAACGCGCCTATCCAGGGAAGGCGATAGGGAAGGCGGCGCTGTACGCGGCGCTGATCGGCCTGTCGTGCGTCGCGCTGCTGCCGTTCCTGTGGATGCTCTCCTCGTCGCTGAAGCTGGATAACGAGGTATTCCAGTATCCGATGCGCTGGACGCCTAAAACATTCCACTGGGATAACTATCTGCTGATATGGCAACGCGTGCCGCTGACGACATACTTCCGCAACACGGCGATAGTCGCGGTCGCGGTCACGTTCGCGCAGATATTATCGAGCAGTTTCGCGGCGTACGCGTTCGCGAAGATGCGCTTTAAGGGGCGGGACGCGCTGTTCATGGCGTATATCGCGACGATCGCGGTGCCCTGGCAGGTGTACATGGTGCCGCAGTTCATCATGATGCGCAGGATGGGGCTGTACGACACGCTGTGGGCGCTGATCGTGCTGCAGAGTTTCTCCGCGTTCGGCGTGTTCCTGATGCGGCAGTTTTATCTGGGCATACCCAACGACCTGAACGAGGCCGCGAGGATCGACGGGTTAAGCGAGTACGGCGTGTGGGCGCGGATCATACTGCCGCTGGCTGCTCCGGCGATAGCGGCGCTGGTCATCTTCACGTTCGTCAACACGTGGAACGATTACATGGGTCCGCTGATCTACCTGACCAAGGATCAGAACAAGACCATCCAGGTGGGTCTGCGCAGGTTCATCCAGCAGTATACGAGCGATTATCACTTGATCATGGCCGCGTCGCTGGTCTCGCTGCTGCCGGTGGGCGCTGTGTTCCTGTTCCTGCAGCGATACTTCATCGAGGGTATCGCGACCACGGGGATCAAGGGCTGAAGCGCGCGGCGAACGATTTCATCCGCTGGCGCTCCGCGCGCTATTGCAATCGCGCGCGGTAGTGGGTATAATGCGAATTGATTACAACGCGCGGCGGTTCGTCCGCGGCGCGCGGAAAGGTGCGGTTATGAGCGATCGTTTTGACGATACGGAAAACAATGGCCTGATCGGCGACGACGAACACGATGTGGTCGAGTTCTCCGACGACGAAGGCAATAAGCTGCTGCTGGAAGTCATGGACTACTTCTTCTATAACGGCGAGGAGTACGCCGTGCTGATGGACGCGGACGAGGCGCATGAGCACGTCCACGGCCCCGACTGCGTCCACGACGACGAGGACGAGGAAGACGCGGAGAACATGTACATCATGCGCGTGCTCAACTCCGTCAACGACGACGGCGAGGAGATGGAGGAGTTCGTGCCCGTCGAGGACGGATTGCTGGATCAATTGGTCGAGGTGGTTCAGGCGCGCTTCGCGGACGAAGAGATCATCATGGACGACGAGGACGACGATTACGGCGAAGAAGAAGACTATGACGGCGATGAGAACCTCGAGGACGAAAACGACGCGTAACCCTCGCGCCGCGCGCCGCCGCCAATGAACGGCGACCTGGCGCTTAAGCTCAAGACCCTGCCCGAATCCCCAGGCTGCTACCTGATGCGCGCGGGGGACGAGGTGCTGTACGTCGGCAAGGCCAAGAACCTGAAAAACCGCGTGCGGCAATACTTCCAGGCCGGGCACGGACATACGCCGAAAGTCCGCGCGATGGTATCGCGCGTCGAGGATTTCGACGTGCTGCTGTGCGGCACCAACCTGGAGGCGCTGATCCTCGAGTGCAATCTGATCAAGCTGCACAAACCGTTCTACAACATACTGCTTCGCGATGATAAACAGTATCCGTTCATACGCGTTGACGCGTCGCAGGACTTCCCCCGGCTGGAATTCGTGCGCCGCACCCAGCGCGACGGCGCGAAGTATTTCGGCCCCTATATCGGCGCGACCAGCGTTAGGGAAGTGCTCGACCTGCTGCGGCAGATATACCCGCTGCGCACATGCGCGCTGGCGCTGCCCGACGGTAAGCGTCATCGGCCTTGCATCCAGCACGAGATGGGCAACTGCCTAGCGCCATGCGCGGGCAAGGCGACGCGCGGCGAGTATCACGAGATACTGCGTCAGGCGCTGCGTTTCCTAGGCGGGCATGACGGCGAGGTGATACGCCGCTTGCGCGAACAGATGGACGAAGCCGCGCGGTCGTTCGAGTACGAGCGCGCGGCTGTTCTGCGCGACCGGATGCAGGCCGTTCAGAGGCTTAGCGAGAAACAGCGCGCGGCGAAGCCGGGCGGGGGCGACTGCGACGCGCTGGCAGCCGCTCAAGACGGGCTGGACGCGATAGTCCACGTCATGCATATACGCGGCGGGCGGATGCTGGGCGGGGACTCGTTCACGCTGGAGCGCGCGGGAGACGAGCCGCAATCCGTTGCGCTGACCAGTTTCATACTGCAGTTTTACACGGAGGCCGCGCTGATCCCGCCTACAATATTAACGCCGTCGCCGATCGACGAGTCGGATACGCTCCGCGAGCTGCTGGCCGGGATACTAGGCCAGCAGGTGGAGATCATATCGCCCATGCGCGGCGAGAAGCGCGGATTGGTCGAGCTGGCGCTCAAGAACGCGACCGACGCGCTTGCCAAGCGCAACCAGAATACGAAGGCGCAGTATGAGCGCACGCTGGGCGCGGCTGTAAGCCTGGCGAAGGCGATCGGACTGCCCGGACGCATCCGGCGCATGGAGTGTTACGATATCAGCAACACGCAGGGAACGCTGTCCGTAGCGTCGATGGTGGTGTTCATCGATGGGAAGCCGGCAAAACAGCAGTATCGGCATTTCCGCATTAAGACGGTGGAGGGCGCGAACGACTTCGCGTCGATGGAGGAGGCGCTGGGGCGGCGGTTCCGGCACGGATTGCAGGAGAGGGAGGAGCGGCTCGCGCGGGGATTGAGTCCGGAGGAGGGTTCGTTTTCCGATCTGCCTGATCTGGTAGTGATAGACGGCGGCCCCGAGCAGCTGGCGTTCGCGCGCCGCGCGATGCTGGACGCCGGAGCGGACGTTCCCATATGCTCGCTGGCGAAGCGGCTGGAGGAGATATTCCTGCCCGATCGGGACGGGAGCATCCTGCTGGATAAACGCGACGGCGCGCTGCACCTGATGCAGTACATCCGCGACGAGGCGCACAGGTTCGCCATCACGCATCATCGCAAGCTGCGGGGCAAGCATCAGACTAAATCCCCGCTGGAGGCGATACCGGGAATCGGGCCGGCGCGTAGGCGGGCGCTATTAACGCACTTCCGCACAATGAACGCGCTGCGCGCGGCTTCCATGGATGAGCTAGCCGCCGTTCCCGGCATGAGCGTTAAGACGGCGGAGGCGGTCTATAACGCGCTGCATGGGGCAGGGTGAATGAATCGTTAGGGATGTAGGCTTACTTGTCTCCCCTTGCGGGGCGGCAAGGGGCTTTGCGTTCCTTGATTGATCGACTGCCCGTCGTCAACTTGCGCGGTCTTGCAACCTCGTACTTGACAACGTACCGCGGCTGTGTCAATATTTATATACTGTGTGCGCATAACAAGGAGGATCATCCCATGCCAGACTCGGCGCGTCCGGTTAGGAAACCCGTCACTTACTCAGGCATCCAGCCCTCGGGCATGCTGACGATCGGGAACTACATCGGCTCGTTGAGCCGGTTTAAACAGTTGGAAGACGAGTACGATTGCATCTACTGCATCGTGGATATGCACGCGATTACCGTGCGCCAGAATCCATCCGCGCTGCGCCGCCAGATCAGCGAGCTCGCCGCGCTGTACCTCGCGGTAGGCATCGACCCGGACAAAAGCATCCTCTACTGCCAGTCGCACGTGTCCGAACACGCGGAGCTTGCGTGGGTGCTGAACTGCTACGCCTATATGGGCGAGCTGCAGCGCATGACCCAATTTAAGGATAAATCCTCCAAGCACGCGGAGAATATCAACGCGGGATTGTTTACATATCCTGTGCTGATGGCCTCCGATATCCTGCTGTATCAGTCCAGCGCCGTGCCCGTGGGCGCGGATCAGAAACAGCACCTGGAGATAACGCGGGATATTGCCATCCGGTTTAATAATATTTATGGGAAAGTGTTCACCGTGCCGGAGGCTTACATCCCGAAGATCGGCGCGAAGATACTCTCTTTGCAGGATCCCTCCCGCAAGATGAGCAAGTCCGATCCGGACGATACGTTCATCGGCATGCTCGACACGCCCGAGGCGATACGCAGGAAAATGAAACGCGCTGTGACGGACTCCGGATCGGAGATTCGGTTCGATCCGGACGAAAAGCCCGGCGTGTCCAACCTGATAACCATGCTGAGCATCCTGACGAACCAATCGATTCCCTCCATTGAGGAAGTCTTTGCCGGCAAAGGCTACGGCGCGCTGAAGGCCGCCGCTGCCGACGCTTGCGTCGAGGCGCTCGCGCCTATCCAGGCGGAGCATAAACGATGGACGTCCGATCCCGCGGAGTTGTACCGCGTGCTGAAGGGCGGCGCGGAACGCGCGTCCCGCATCGCCGCGCGGACTATGGGGAAGGTGCGCGCGAAGGTCGGGCTGGCTCCGCTGGAGTGATTATTTCGTCGATGAGCCGCGCCGGACTCCGGCTGCGAAGGGTAATGGATTATGACGCTTCGCGTATCAGACATTATTTGGGAGTCGATCGTTGACGGCCCGGGCTTTCGCTGCGCCGTGTTCGCGCAAGGATGCGACCATAATTGCGATGGATGCCATAATCCGCAGACATGGAATAAATACGATGGGAATTCGGTGGATATCGACGGGATCATACAAAATATGCGAAAGAATCCTCTGCTGCGGGGGATAACGCTCTCGGGTGGCGAGCCGTTCATGCAGGCGGATGCTATGGCTGAACTGGCTCGTAAAGCCCGCGCCGCCGGGTATGACGTGGTCGCGTATACCGGATACACGTTTGATGAATTGATGGAGAGAAGCGCTTGCGAGCCGGGGATACTCGCGTTATTGGAACAGGTGGATCTGCTGATAGACGGGCCATATGATAAGCACTGCCGGAACCTGAATCTGCTGTTCAGAGGCTCCGAGAACCAGCGGCTGGTGGATGTGAAAAAGTCGCTCATGGATAAAAACGAGGTATTCCTAGTGAAGGAAGAGGATTTATTCCTTCAAGTTTAGCGAAGATGAGACGGCTTTATGTTTAGCGAAGATGAGACGGATTGCCGCGCGCGGACGCGGGCGTTCGTTCCATAGCAAAGCGCCAGTCCGCCGGAAGCGTCCGGCGGGCTGACTTTTATGAGTAATTACGCTTCATTGGTATATGGTCGGGTTAGGACTCGGGCTTTTGAGTATGGTCCGCCATATTGCCCTTGGCGAGTTCGCCTAGTATGACCGCCTCGCCGACGCCCAGTTCGCCCGTTTCAGCCAGCGCCTCTTGTATCGCCACTAGGGAGGTATTGTTGATCACGACCTCCCCGCTGCGCTTCCGGTAGAACAGCACTTTGTCGCCGTCCTTCAGCTTCAGAAGGCGGCGGATCTCCACCGGAATCGTAATCTGCCCGTTCGTGGACACCTTCGCAAGATTCATAATGATACCCCCTGCTATTATACACCCATTCGGCCGTCCTGACTAACATATGTATTATCTGAAACCGCCGCTCGAATGGGCGCGTGGCGGACGGTTTCCAGCGTTTGCATAGTGGGTCAGACTGCGCGATCCGCGGTACTCTGGCAGGAAAGCGCGGCGCAAGACAACGCCCGGAGAAGATTTAGACTGATAACGCCGTGATTTAGTTGCAAGTTTTTACGTTTTGCTGGCAACGTTTGGTAGATTTTGTTGTATAGTCGACCGACTTAAACCGCGAACGGATTCGCGACAATTTTTGCCTCCGGCTAAGGCAAGGGATGGATGCGGACTGGAGATCCGCCGAGCGGACGAGCCGGCGCGAGAGGTAAAAGACTCGCGAAGCCGCCGCGGTTTTAAGTCGGTTGGCTATATGGGATACGATGGCGGGCCGGCGGTTTCTTCATAATACGGTGAAAGCCGGCCGTCGTTGGCCGACAAGTTTTTCGATCGGGCCGATATCGGTTGGAGGTTGGCTGAGAATTATGCCGGAGTTCGATACCAGCCTCGCGCCGACGAATATCCGCGCGAGGCTGGCGCGGGTCATTGGGTTTGGCGATATACGCGCGCGGCGGCGGGATCAGACATAGGACGCGCCGCGCGCCGCTCCCATGAACGCTGGTTCCAGCGCTGCTAGCGCGGCGTTTACCATCAGGTTCGTCACTTGTTCGTCCACGCGCTCCTCGATCATCCTGTCTATGCGCTGGCGGGTCAGGCGCGCCAGTTCCAGCGCGTAGGCGGTCTTTTCCATCAACTGTTCGACCATCAGCTCGTCGTAGGCCAGCGCGCGCAATGTGTGCTGGCTGAACGTCTCCGCCGCCGACATCGCTAGGCGCAGATCGATCGTCCGCTGCGCCGCAGAGGCCAGAGCGTGGACGTTCACCTCCGACGTGATGAACAGCCCCAGTTCCGGTATCAGCAGATGCGCGATCATGTCCGGTTGGCTATGCTCCATCGCGCACACCGCCTGAAGCCCGCGCGATAGCGCCGCGTCCCTAAGCGCCGACAGCGGCGTGTGGAAGTCGCATCCCCACGGACCCGACACCCTCCACAGCCTTGGAGTCATCACGCTGTCTAGATGCTGGATCAATCCGCGCGAGGTTACCGCTTCTACGAAGAAGCGCGACTCTTTGCCGCCGCCGCCGTGCGGCCTGTGCGCCGTGACGGTCTCGATCCATGGCGCTAGCATCCGATCCAGCGCGGCGCGGTTGAACACGCGCGCGTACTCGTCGCCAGCGTCTGCTCGAAGCGGCGCGGCGGACTCCATGTACCGTATCGCGCGCGACTCGTATGACAGCGCCTCGGCGGTCAACTCCTTGACCGTCTCGGGATACGCGCTGGATCGGACGGTGCGCAGAGCCTCGTCCATATCCACGCATACGCATGGATCGGAGGATTCGGCGCACGGATCGTCCGCGCCGGCGCTCGTTATGATCAACGATAGGCTTGGGCAGACGATCCCTTCGATCGCGTCTGGTTCCAGCGCGCCGTGAAGGAGATCGGCCTCAAAGCCCAGTTCCGTTATCCTGCGCACGACCGCGTTCATCGCGCGGGCGCGCGTCTTACCCGATCCGCCGCGCACGCGTATGCGCCGCGCTTCCTTCCCGTCCAGTATCCGCTCCGGATCGAACATCACGTAGCCGTCGCGCGTATACGCGCCGATAAATCCATGCCTGGTAGGTTGCATTGGCCGTCCCCCCTCGCGCGGAGCCTTGCGGGCGCGCTCTTTGGTGCAGTGTATGCGCCGGGGCGGGAGGACAGACCATGAGAGCCGTTCGCGTGAAAGGGTGCGGTGCGGGGCATATTCTTCCATTAATATACGAGTATCTATAGAATATTGTTTGGCGCGCCTGCCGGGATTCGAACCCGGGGCCTACCGCTTAGGAGGCGATCGCTCTATCCAGCTGAGCTACAGGCGCATACCTTCGATAACTTGTATCTTATAACACATGGAGGCTGCTTTGTCAAGACGGACGCGGGGCGAATTCGGTAATTATACAGTGGTTTGTCGATTGTAGGAACGAAGGCTCCTCTGTCGGGAGTTAGCCCCTATGTCGCTTTGCACGAAGGATACCCCTCTGTCGCTTTGCACGAAGGATACCCCCTCTGCCGCCTCGCGCTAAGAACGCCCCCTCTGTCGCTTCGCGACATCTCCCCCTAGGGGGGCGACAAGGGGGTTTTCGTTACTACCTGTGTTTTCCTCCCTGCATCGCCGCCCGCATCCCTCGCCCTGCATTGCTGCCCGCATCCCTCGCCCGGCATTTCCACCTCGCATCCCATCTCCTGCATCCCCAACTCGCATCTCCACCCTGTTTTTCCACCCCGTACCCTCGCCTTGACAGCCATTCCAGGCTAGAAAAAAGTTGTGCTCAATGCTTTACATCATCTATCCTATATGGTATGATTAGTATAAGAAAACGGGTTTTGCCGCGGGCTGCGGCTCGCAGCGCAAAGGGCGCGCACGCCTGCCCGGGGCGGATGCGCGGCGTTCCGATCCACCAGGTTTGAGGAGTGGCTCTGCATGAATACTACCGCACGCGCGCCAGCCGTCCAAGTCAGGCCAAAGTCAAGCGGCGGAATGACCTACATGCGCAGATACTGGACGCTGTATCTGCTGTTGGCTCTGCCGCTGGCATACTTCTTCATATTCAAGTATCTGCCCATCGCCAATATCCTCGTCGCGTTCAAACAGTACAATATTACCAAAACCGTGTGGCAGATGCAGTGGGCTAAGAACAACGGCTGGGAATTCTTCATCAAGGCGTTCAGCAACCGCGACTTCCGCTACGCGGTGCGCAATACGATCATGCTCAATATGCTCGACTTGGTCGCAGGCTTCCCCGCCCCGATCCTGCTCGCGCTGCTGCTGAACGAACTGCCGTACAGGAAATTCAAGCGCGTTACGCAGACCGTCGCGTATATGCCCCACTTCCTGTCGTGGATCATCATATCGCAATTGGCGCTGCAGCTGTTCGCGCCGACCAACGGTTTGGTCAATATGGCGCTAAGAGGAGCCGGGTTCAACACGATCCCGTTCCTCAACGAATCGTGGCACTGGGTAGCGACATACGTGTTTCTGGGCATTTGGCAGAGCGTGGGCTGGAACACGATCATCTACCTCGCCGCCATCACGGGCATCAACCCCGAGTTGTACGAGGCCGCCAGCGTGGACGGCGCGGGCCGATTCCGCAAGATATTCCACGTCACGCTGCCCGGATTGAAACCCACGATCGTGGTTCTGCTCATACTAAGCCTGGGTCGCATACTGGGCAGCGACTTCGACCGCCCTTACGCGCTGACCAATAAAATCGTCAACGACGTGTCCAACGTCATCGCCACGTTCGTGTATACGTCGGGCATAAAGAGCATGCAGTTCTCGCTGGCGACGGCGGTCGGATTGTTCCAGTCCGTGGTGTGCGTGATATTCCTGGTGGCAGCGAACACGATCGCCGAGCGGATGGGCGAGAGGGGGCTGATGTAAGATGATCAAATCTAAATCGCAGCGCGCGGGCGACTGGGTCGTCGCGTTCCTATGCTCGCTGTTGATACTCGTGTGCTTGCTGCCGCTGGTCAATATACTCGTGCGCTCTCTATCCTCGCCGGAGGCGTTGATCAGGAACAGAGTCTGGCTCTGGCCGGTCGGGCTGAACTTCAACGCGTATACAGCCGTGCTGTCGGACAGCCGCTATACATGGAGCCTCGTGTGGACCGCGATGATGACGGGACTAGGCACGGTCATATCGCTCATTATGACTTCGCTGTGCGCGTACCCGCTGATCTATCCCAACCTGAAGGGCAAGAAGATCATCAACGCGTTCATCATACTGACGATGTACTTCAGCGCCGGAACGATCCCCACCTACCTGCTGATAAAGGATCTGGGGCTGCTGAACAACCCGCTCGTGCTGGTGCTGCCGTACTGCCTGAGCGTGTTCAACATGATCATCATGCGCAGTTTCTTCTACGGGATACCGGAAAGCCTGCGCGAGTCCGCCGAGATTGACGGCGCGGGGCCGATCCGCGTGCTGGCGAGCATCTACCTGCCGCTGTCCACGCCCGTGATAGCCACGCTCGCGCTGTTCTACGCGGTAGGCAGATGGAACGGGTACTCCGACGCGTTGATGTTCATATCCAGCAAGTTCCGCCAGTATTGGCCGATACAGCTGCTGCTGTACCAGATAATCAACAGCGCGCAGGGCATCGACGCTACGCAGATGGACAGCGCGCCAGGCCTTGCCGATACGATCAAGGCCGCGACGGTTATGTTCGCGACGATACCGATACTGTGCGTGTACCCATGGCTGCAGAAATACTTCATTGCCGGCGTGACGCTGGGCGCGGAGAAGGGTTGAGCGCCGCCGATCAGTGATTGTATTATATCAAGGGAGGGTAAGACATGAGGAAGTACCTGGCACTGCTGCTCGCCGCTATGATGATGGCCTCGCTGTTCTCTTTCGCCGCGATGGCGGAGACCGCGGACAGCGCGCTTCTCGCCGAGGCGGGGCTTGAGATCGGGTCTGACGGCGCGTACCGTTTCACGGAAACGCGCAAGATCACGGTGGAGATATTCGACCGCGGTCTGGATAACGGCAAGACCCCCGCGCACGACAACCTGTGGACGCAGTGGATTCACGACTCCGTGCTGGAAAAGCATAACATCGAGGTGGAATTCCAGCCCGTGGACCGCTGGAGCGAGGACACGCAGATCAACAACCTGCTGGCCGCCGGAGACGCTCCCGACGTGTGCGTCACCTACAGCTACCCCGCGATACAGCAGTACGCGAACATGGGCGGCGTAGTCGATCTGGCCGAGTATGTGGACAAGTACGCCGCCGTCCTGCCCAACCTGTGGGGTTGGCTGGGCGACTATAACGTAAACTATGACCGCGATCCGTTCACCGGAACCCTGTGGGCGCTGGAGGCGAAGCTGGCGGTCAACACGCGCATAGGCACGTTCGTGCGCAAGGACTGGCTGGAGAAGCTGGGACTGGACGAGCCGACCAGCATAGAGGAATACGAGGATATGCTGCGCGCGTTCAGGGACAACGCCGAACTGCTGCTGGGCGCAGACGCGGACAAGATGGTGCCGTTCTCGACCAGCTACGACGTAGGCTGGCGCACGGATCACCTGGCCGCCGCGTTTATCCCGGACGCGATGACCGACAAGGATCAGTTTGTGTACGGCTTCGACGACAGGCACATCATGTACCCGAACTATAAAGAAGCCATCCGCAAATTGAACGAATGGTACAACGAAGGGCTTATCTGGCAGGACTTCGCGCTGTACGGCGACGGGGACACCACCGAGGATAACATGATCAAGGCCGGGTATGTCGGATCGCTCATACACAGCTGGGATCAGCCGTACCGCGACGGCGACAACGGTTACACCGGAAACCTGCACACGATGGTTGGCCCGGAAGCCGACTGGGTATCCGTGACTACGTTCAAGAACGACGCGGGCCTGTACAGGAAATTCCTGTCGCAGCCGATCGACCGTAAGGTGTTCCTCCCCGGCACGAACGACGAACCTCTCGCCTCGCTGTTATACATCGACTTCATCAGCGACGCCGAGAACATCATGTTCCTGCAGCTGGGAGAAGAGGGCAAGACCCATCGCGTGCTGGAGAACGGCGCGTATCAGAACATCTCCGGGCAGGAAGGCTCCGATCCCGAATGGATACAGAACAGCCTGAACAACATCGACTACACGATCACGATCAACGGACTGAACCTGCCGATCGAATCGATAGCGGCGGGTTACGCCGGCGTTGATCCGGCGCTGGTAGTCAAGGCATACGAAGCGTCGTTGAAGGACGGCAGGGTGGCGAAGAAAGTGGCGACGGGCGAGATCGTGTCCGAAGCCGGAATGGCTAGCCCGCTGAAGGAAAAGCGCGACGTGATGCTGGACAACGCGATCATAGCGAAGCCGGAAGACTTTGACTCCGTGTGGGACGCGGCGTGGGCTGATTATTTGGCCTCCGGAGCGCAGGACATCATCAACGAGCGCCTGGCCGCTTGGGAGTCGATCTACGGCGAAGCGACGATGCTGCCGTAACGATTGGGTTAAAGAGTAAATAGGACGCCGCGCGGGTTCAGCTTTGTGCTGGATCCGCGCGGCTTCTTTGCGCGGGTTTGGCGGGGAGGGTTAGGCGCGGGGTTTGTTTTCGCTGATTAGTTGTTTGAGGGCTTTGTCAGGGGCGAGTCCGGCGAAGTGGAACAGCCGCGCGCGTGAAATCAATTCGGAGAAGCCGGGGCCGGGTGTGAATCCCGCCGCGATTAGGTCGCGGCCTGTAAGCATGGGTTCGCGCATACGCTTGCGGTAGTCGTCAAGGCGTTCGTAGAGGAACTGCTCGAGGTCGTTGGAGCTGGCGGCCTGGGACGTGACCAGCACGTCCGCTTTGGAGAGCAGTATTAGGTCGTTAGGGTTGATGGATTTATCGAACATGGCGCGGGTTTTTTTGACCGGGGAGCGGCTTTGCGCCAATCTGTTAGGACGCATGTGCATCTGCACCATGTTAAGGACATAGTCCGTGAGGGAGTTTTGGTTCGTAAGGCGTTTGAGCTGCGTTCGCGCTAGATCAACGCCGATGTCTTCGTGGCCGACCGCAGAGATACGCTGCTCGGAGGAGTCGCGGATAACGGTGCAGTCGGGTTTGCCTATATCGTGGCAAAGGGCGGACAACATAAAGAATAAGGGTTCGTTGGCCTGGGCGCGCAAGCGTGAGGCTTGGTCTAATACGAGAAGGGTATGCGTCCATACGTCGCCTTCAGGGTGGTGGCGGGGGTCTTGAGGGACTCCGCGCATTCTGGATATCTCGGGGAAGCTGGGGGCGAGTTGGTTCATGTCGGATAGTGTTGTGAAGAACGCGCTGGGGGAGTCGGACAGGGTAAGCGATTTGGATAGTTCCGCGAATACCCTTTCTTTGGAGAGGGTATGGAGATCCATAGAGGAGCATAATTGGATGGTTTCAGGGGCGAGCGCGAAGTTGAATCGGGAGGCGAATTGCGCGGCGCGGTATGCGCGGAGTGGATCCTCGACGAAGGTATCCGCGCGCACGTGGCGCAGTACGCGGGCGTTGATATCCTTTATGCCGTTGTAAGGGTCGATGAGCTCGCCGGATAGCACGTCGCGGAGTATAGCGTTGACGGTGAAGTCGCGCCGGACGCAAGCGTCAGGGAACGACATATATGGATCAACAGAAATATCGAAATCCTTATGTCCGCGTCCAGTGGCGTGTTCGCGGCGGGGCATAGATATCTCGATATTGCAACCGTTGAGGCGAAGGACGCCAAAGGATTTGCCGACTGTGTTGACGACGCCATGCAAGGAAAGGATAGAGCGAAGGGTTTCGGGGGGGAGGTTGTATACTTCGAGGTCGATATCGGCAGTAAGGGAGTGGACGCCGCGAAGCGTGTCGCGGACAAGGCCGCCCGCGAAGTAAGCGCGTCCGCCAGCGTCGGATATATCGCGGGCGAGGACGTGGGAGAGCGAGAGGGTTTCGTCATAAGTGAGCATCAACTGCGTCCTCCGGTAGAGTAGGTGGCGTAAGTAGTAAGTATAATAGCGCATAAACATTAACTATGCAAACCGCTGGACATCCGAAAGGCGGTGTGGTACATATGGTGGAAGGCGAGATAGAATAGGCGTGTAAGGAGGGTTTGGCATGAAGGGGGAGCTGGTGTTCGGGTGCGGCGCGTTCGACGCGGTACCGTTAGCGTCGGGGGAGTTGGGTGAGAAGGAACAGGCGTTTTACGAAGAGAGGATGGGGAAATGGCTGGAGTTGTTTGAGTTTGGGACGCTGCCGTTCTACTGGGGGAGGTTTGAGCCGGAACGAGGGAAGCCAAAGACGGACGAGTTGATGAAGGCCGCGAGGTACTTGGGAAAGAAAGGGGTAAAAGTGAAGGGGCATCCGCTGTGCTGGCACACGTCAACCGCGCAGTGGCTGATGGAGTTGTCGGACGAGGACATACTGGGGGCGCAATTGGACAGGATTAGGAGGGAGGTGACGGATTTTAAAGGGGTAATAGATATGTGGGATGTGATAAATGAAGTGGTTATCATGCCTGTTTTTGACAAGTATGACAATGGGGTGACAAGGATTTGCAAGATGCTGGGGAGGGTGAAGCTGGTCAAGAAGGTGTTCGAGGCGGCGAGGGAGGCGAATCCAGGGGCGACGTTATTGATTAACGATTTCATAGTGTCGGATCAGTATCAGATATTGATAGACGGGTGTTTGAACGCGGGGGTGGAGATCGATGTGATAGGGATACAATCGCATCAGCATCAAGGATACTGGGGGTTGGAGAAGCTAGGGGAGGTGTTGGATAGGTTTGCGGTGTTTGGGAAGCCGATTCATTTTACAGAGAACACGCTGGTGTCGGGGGAGTTGGTACCCGGGTGGATTAAGGATTTGAATGATTGGAAAGTGGAAGAGTGGGCGAGCACGGAGGAGGGCGAGGAGCGGCAAGCGAGAGAGTTGGTAGAGATGGTGAAGGTATTGAAAGAGCATCCATTAGTGGAGGCGTTTACGATATGGGATCACACAGACGGGAAGTGGCTAGGCGCGCCGTCAGGGGTGTTAAGGAAGGATAACAGCGAGAAGCCGGCGCATCAAGCGTTAAAGAGGATCATCTATGACAAGTGAAAAGGTCGAAGGCAAAAGAATCTGAGCGGCAAGATGGTCCAGCGGCACGCTGGTCAGGGGGTCAAGGGGGGCGGATAGCCCCCCTGCGGGGTCTGGGGCGGAGCCCCGGGGGCTTGGGGTACAGCCTGGGGGCGCCCGGGAGCCTAGCTCAGCGTAAGCCGCGAAGCGGTGCGCCCCCTCTGTCGCGTCGCGACATCTCCCCCTAGGGGGGCGACAAGGGGGGGGGTGCGTTTCTAGTCATTGGTGATTGTACATCGTTCACAAAAGACGCGATTGGGTTTCTACAGGCGAGTATTGTGTAATGATTACAGCAATTGCAATCACAATTTGTGAAATGC
>JAIRSO010000032.1 GCA_031255415.1 Oscillospiraceae bacterium | reverse complement strand
ACCTCCAGGTTTTTGTATGTTTGATCCAGTATACTCCGGACGCATTGAGGTAGATACATCTTGGTGTTGTGCACGGTCACTACCACGCTGATCAGTTCGTCGGACATGCTACGCCTCCTCACGGGTTTCATGAATCGAGATTTCCCTCTCCAGCGCCCTTATCCGGGCTATCGCGCTCGCGCGGCGCTCGCGCTCGGCGGCGTTGTACGGCCTGCCCGATCGGCGGGCCAGCATGTCGCCGTGCAGCACGTGGTACCAGAATTTGTTAGGGAACTGCCGCCTGACCGACTCTATCCCCGCCATGGGCGAGTCGAGATATCCGCGCATCAATTTCTCAAGGTTCTCGAAGTGGTCGGGCAGAAGCCTCGCCGTCACGCTCGCGGGGTTTTGGCAGTAATGATAATACGAACCGCCCAGTATGACCGCGCGCCGCGCCCGCGTCACCGCTTGATACAGGCACAGCGAGTCCTCGCCCCTCTTCAGCGACGGATCGACCCCGCGCAGTATCGGCTCGATCAGCGTCCGGCGCGCCGCGCACGTCCACAAAGACGAGTACAACCCCATCGTGCCCTCGCCGCGCGACTCCATCATATACGGAAACACATCCCTCTCCAGCGCGCCTAGCCCGTACACCCCCGCCGGGATCGTCCCCGCGGGCCAGCGCTTCCCGCTCCTCTCGTCGATGTATCCGGTTATCACGATATCCGCGCCGGTCTCATCGGCTGCGGCCATCAGCGCGGACTCCATGTCCGGCTCCAGCCAGTCGTCGCCGTCCGCGTGATGGATATATTCCCCAAGCGCGGCCTCGGTTCCGGCTAGTCGCGCCGCAGTCGCGCCCCGGCGCTCCTGATGTATCACGCGCACGCGAGTATCCTCCGCCTGATACGCGTCGCACAACCCGCCGCTGTTGTCGGTAGATCCGTCGTCCACTATGATAAGCTCCATATCGCGATAAGTCTGCGCCAGTATGCTGTTTACGCATCGATTCACGAACGGCGCTTTGTTGTATACCGTCACAACCACGCTAAGCCTCGGCATAATTGTCGAAAACCCCCGCATTGAATTGAACGCCGCTCTACTCTATGTGCAAACTGGAGCGGGGTATAACCCGCGCCCGCTATTTTACGTAGCCCCGCGCGGGGTATAAAATCAATATATTTTAACCGTATATTTTCACCGTGAACACAGTAACAATTGCGGCGCGGCGGCGTAAGATAAAGTAGCCGCGTTCCTGCGGGGACAATTCATGAGCTAAAAGCCTGATAATTAGGAACGCGCGCTCAATCGATTCATCAGATATATTCAATTTATAAACGTATAAACACATTTATCGCGCAACGCGGCGGGCGCGTCATAGCGCGCGAGCCGCGGCATGGCGAGCCTCGCCTTAACCGGGCGAGGCCAGCGGCCGGACAAATCATCAGCTTATGGCGGCAAAGAGGCTCCGGCGGCGAGGCTTGCCATTCGGGGAATAGATCCTGAACCCCAAACAATATCAGGAGGATCAAATAATGCCTATCAATAAATCAAACTGCAGCCGCCGCGTTTACGCGAGCACTAGGCTTGGAACGGAGTCGAGGATCCCCAGGCATGCCTCGAGCCAGGCCGACGAGTTCGTGTCGGTATGCGAGAACCAGGTTGAAGTTAGGGACGCCGCGTTGATTGTGCGCGGGCCGCAGGGTCCGGTTGGAGCGTCTGGCGAAGCCGGCCCGATCGGTCCTCGCGGCGCGACCGGAGCGGTGGGCGCGACAGGCCCGCAAGGCCCAGTAGGCCCAAGAGGCGCTGCCGGAGCGCAAGGCCTCGCGGGTCCTCGCGGCGCGACTGGAGCGACCGGAGCGACGGGTCCGCAAGGTCCCGTAGGCCCTCGCGGAGCGACAGGCGCGGCTGGGGCGCAAGGCCCCGTAGGTCCTCGCGGCGCGACTGGCGCGGCTGGCGCGGTAGGTCCGCAAGGTCCCGTAGGGCCTCGTGGCGCGACCGGCGCGACCGGAGCGGTTGGAGCGGCAGGCCCGCAAGGCCCCGTAGGTCCTCGCGGCGCGACTGGCATGGCTGGAGCGCCCGGCTCGCAAGGCCCCAAGGGTGATCGCGGCGAAACAGGCCCCGCCGGTCTGCGCGGCATGACAGGCGCGACTGGAGCGCAAGGCCCCGTAGGCCCTCGCGGCGCGACCGGAGCGACTGGAGCGCAAGGCCCCATCGGTCCGCGCGGCGCGACCGGGATGGCTGGCGCGCGCGGCCCCGCCGGAGAGCGCGGAGCGCAAGGCCCCGCGGGTCCTCGAGGCGCGACCGGAGCGACCGGCATGCCCGGACTAGCCGGCGAACGCGGAGCGCAAGGCCCCGCTGGACCGATTGGCCCCGTAGGCCCCCGAGGCGCAACCGGAGCGACCGGAGCGCGCGGAGCCGATGGAGCGCCCGGCGAACGCGGAGCGCAAGGCCCCGTAGGTCCTCGCGGAGCGACCGGAGCGGCTGGAGCCGCCGGAGCGCGCGGAGCGCAAGGTCCCGCAGGCCCGCAAGGTCCCGTAGGCCCCCGAGGCGCGACCGGAGCGACCGGAGCGCGCGGAGCCGATGGAGCGCCCGGCGAGCGTGGAGCGCAAGGCCCCGTAGGCCCCCGAGGCGCGACCGGAGCGACCGGAGCGCGCGGAGCCGATGGAGCGCCTGGCGAGCGTGGAGCGCAAGGTCCCGTCGGTCCTCGAGGCGCGACTGGCGCGACCGGAGCCGCCGGAGCGCCCGGCGAACGCGGAGCGCAAGGTCCCGCAGGTCCGCGAGGCGCGACCGGAGCGACTGGCGCGACCGGAGCCGCAGGCCTTCGCGGGGAGCAAGGTCCCAAAGGCGATCCCGGCCCGCGTGGCCTTCCCGGTGTTGCCGGAGCGCGCGGAGCGCAAGGTCTGCCCGGCGCGGACGGCGTGCAAGGTCCTCAAGGGCCAAAGGGCGACAAGGGCGAAAGAGGCGCAAGGGGCGAACGCGGAGAGCGCGGCGAGAAGGGCGAGCGCGGTGCGACGGGCCCTGCCGGCCGGAATGGCCGCAGTGTTATTACCACCGTCATCCAGAATCGCAGCCTCGCCTTCGGCGGCATGTATAGCACCGTCGATAAGGTACTGCAGATCCCGAGCTGTTCCGAGGTGTTCGAATTCGAAATGCCGTCCATCTTCCCGCTGTATCTGATCGGGTATGATGGAACCAGCAGCCTCATCATCCCGCACCACGGGATATATGAGATCGAGTACGGCACGACGCTGGTCGGGCTGGATACTGCCCACGAGGTCGAGCTAGCCCTCCTGCGTAACCATGAATTGGTACCGGGCGCGTGCGTCAATCACCTGATCGGCGTGCGCGAGGGATATCCTCTGGAGGCAGGGTACAACGGCAAATTCATTCTGGAACTGGACGCCGACGAGCTGGTCAGTCTCGGCCTGCGCACATGCGGCACGCCATTCACCGCCAGCCCGTCAACCTGCGCCCATTCCTGCATGAACGCTTTCCTGACCATCAAGGAACTGTATTCCTATGATAACAACGAAGACTCCGAAACCACCACCGAACCCGGCAATGATAACGGCGGCGAATACGAGGAAGCCGGGTATGTCGAAGAGATCATCGAAGAGGAGATCATCGAGCCTGGCGAGGAGATCATCGAGACGTATGCTGAGGAAATCGCGTACGAGGAGATGGACGGGGGATCAGACGATCCCAACGCCTGCTGATCCCGATCGTCACGCGTTGATGGTTTGAAGGAGGCGCGGCTTATGCCGCGTCCCTTCTTTTTCGAGAACGCGGCGCATACATTAACTCAATCTCGCGGCGATACGTACGTTGGCTCAATCTCGCGGCGATGAGCATGCTGGCTTAATCTCGCGGCGGCGGCGCATATAATGATTCAATCGGTCTATTAATCCTTTGCGCGCAAGGAGGCCCCGATGGATAACTCAGGCTTAAGCCCCTATGAATTGATCACGTCCGCGCAGAAGCGGAGGGTTGGCGGCTCGTTCAGGCAGGATCGCTGGGCGTCGGTTCAGGCGGGCGTGAACCAGCGTATGACCAACGTTCCCGCCATGGATCCACCGCCTGAACCTTCGGCGCAGCAGACGCAGTATCAGCCGCCAGCGTCCCAGCCGCCGCAGCCGTATCAATCATACCAGCAGCCATACCAACAACCGTATCAGCAGCCGTACCAGCAAGGCGCGCAGAACTACCAGCAGGGTATGCAGCAGCCGTACCAGCCCCAGTATCAGCCGCAGCCACAAAATCCCGGACTGCCGCTGTACCCTCAGCCGCCGTCGCAGCAGCCGCCTCCGGTTCAGCCTAACCAGCCCCAGCGCGTCGGCTGGAACCTGCGCGACCCGCGCGGCGAACATCCCGCCGATCCTTACCCCAGACAGCAGCCGCCCCAGCAGTCAGGCCCGTCTAGGCATAGGAACCTTGACGCGATTCATAAGCGGCATGAGGACGCGCTGAAAACAGCCGTGTTCCAGACCGCGAAGAAGATAATCGTCAAGGGCAGTCCGGACGATCCGCCGCGATGAGTTGACCGCGCGCCCGCGCGCTGGTATGATGGATACCTGCCATCAATATGTGCAAAGGCGGTCTGGCGCATGGTACACGGCGTGCTTACGGGCATACGCGATTCCTGGATAGCCGAACTGGATCAGCTCTACGAATGGGAAGGACAGCGCGAACTGTTCGCGCCGCCGATACTGGTCGAATCGCTGGCGCGGCAAAGCGCGCGCATCCGGCGCGAGGTGTCGCTGTACATGACCCGCGCGGGCGAGGTGATCGACGTCACCGTGGGCGGCGCGTCTAGCGTGCCGCTGTCCGCGATGCGCAAGCGCCGGAGTATGACGCGCCTGGCGGGGGTGCGCTGTCTGCATACGCACCCGGAGGGCGACGCGAGATTGTCCGACGTGGATCTGCGCGCTCTGGCTAGTTTAAGGCTGGACGCTATGACCGCGGTGGGCGTGAACGCGGACGGATCGGTATCGTTTGTGCAGTCGGCGTTTCTGGGCGAATGCGTCAACGGACAGCCGGAACCATGGCTGACCGAACTGTATCCGCTGGATCGGCTGCCCCAGCGCGCGTGGCGCGACGCTATCGAACAAGCCGACGCTGCAGTGCTTCGCGGAGATACCGCGATCGACGAAGACGCGCCGGAGCGCGCTCTGCTCATCGGCACGGATAGCGATGAATCGCTGGAGGAGCTGGCCGCGCTGGCCGATACCGCCGGAGCGAACGTGGCGGGCAGGTTATTGCAGAAACGGCTGAAGCCCGACGCGGCTTCATATCTGGGCAAAGGCAAGCTGGACGAGGCCGCGCTCGACGCGCAGGCGCTGGACGCTGATCTAGTCATAGCCGACGACGAGTTGACTGGATCCCAAGCCCGCGCGCTGGAGGAGCAGTTCGGTATCCGCGTGATAGATAGAACCATGCTGATACTGGATATATTCGCCAGGCACGCGCACTCTAGGGAAGGCCGTCTGCAGGTGGAACTGGCGCAGTTGAGCCACAGGCTGCCCAGGCTGGCGGGCGAGGGATCGGCTCTGTCACGGTTGGGCGGGGGCATAGGAACCCGTGGCCCCGGCGAGACTAAGCTGGAAGTCAGCCGCAGACGCATCCGGGAACGCATCTCCGACTTGAAGCGCGAGCTGGACGATCTGGCGGGCGAGCGCTCGCTTCGCCGCGCGAGGCGCGAGAAGCGTGGCATACCCTCCTTCGCGCTGGTGGGGTATACGAACGCGGGCAAGTCCACTTTGTTAAACGCTTTGACCAACGCCGGAGCGTTCGCGTGCGATAGGCTTTTCGCCACGCTCGATCCATTGACTCGCAAGTATAAAACCCCGGACGGCGACGAATGCCTTCTGACCGATACGGTTGGGTTCATTCGTAAACTGCCCGCCGCGCTGGTGGACGCGTTCCACTCCACATTGGAGGAAGCCGCGCTGGCGGACGCGCTGATAGTGGTCGGCGACGCGTCCGCTCCGAATCGAGTCGAACAGCGGCAGGTTGTGCGCGACACGCTGGAACTGCTGGGAGCGGGCGGCAAGCCCGTCATAGAGGCGTTGAATAAATGCGATATAGCCCCGGTAGACGACGCGGACGAGATGGGTCCTCAACTGCGCATATCGGCTAAGACGGGCGCCGGGCTGGATGATCTGATCGGCAGGATCACAGCCGAGTTGAGGCGCGGCAAGCGCGAATTCAGCGTGTTCGTGCCCTACGGCAAGAGCGGCGCGCTGGCCTTCCTTCACGAGCATGGGCAGGTGCTGGACGAGTCGTATGAAGCGGAGGGAACCAGGGTGCTGGCTAGACTCGACGAGGAGACTCTGCGCCGCGCGATCCGCGAAGGCGCGCAAGCCGCCGCGCAATGACCGGGCGGCGCGTAATTTTTGACGGAAGGCAGTATAGTCCCGTCGAGAAACGTCTATTTATTGGTAAAGAGCGGGATGGGCGGTGCGTTGTGAGAGGATCGAGGGCGATGGGATTGCCGCTGTTGTTCGCGGCTGCCGCGATACTCTGCGCGTGTCTCGCGGACGCGGCGCGCGCCTACGTCACGTTCGATCTGCCGCACGAGCTGATGACCAGCGACGAGGACGCTTTCCTCCAACTGGTCAACGCGGACAACCTGTTCGACGACGCGACCTTCAAGAAGGATCTCGTGCCGTTGAAAGTGCGCTCGTCCGCTAGCTCCGAACTGCGCATGCGCCGAGCCGCGTCGCGCGCGCTGACCAGCCTGTTCGACGCTGCTGAATCGGAGGGCGTGCGCCTGTACGCCATATCCGCGTACAGGGATTACGCGACCCAGCGCGCGCTGTACTACAACGACGTGCGGGATAACAACGGCGTGGACGATCACTCCACCCAGATACCCGGCGCGTCGGAGCATCAGACCGGGCTGGCGGTGGACGTTGTAAGCCGCCAGTGGCTGGGACGCTCCCTGACCGCCGCTTTCGCCGATACAACCGAAGCGCAGTGGCTCGCCTCGCGATGCGCGGACTTCGGTTTTATTATACGGTATCCTCGATCGAAAGAGCGTATCACCGGGATCGTATACGAGCCGTGGCACCTGCGTTACGTGGGGCTGGAAGCCGCGCGGTATATGATGGACAAGGGTATAACGCTGGAGGAATTATGGCTGGAATGGTATCTTTATTTAGAGGACAACGCGATGTAGCGCGCGCCAGGCTCGTCTTGCCTGCGCTGCTGATTGCCGTTCTGATAATCGCGGTCATGGCTGGATGCGCCGCCGCGGAGGACGGAGGCGGAGCCGATCCGTTCCCGTTGTCCGATGAGATAATGGCCGACGCGGATGGTTACCTCATACTGGTGAACACGGAGAACCTATTGACTTCGACGGATAAACCCGCCGACTTAGTCAACGTATCCGCGCGCAAGACTAGCTCGACCGCGATCCAGATGCGAGAGCCTGTCTCGCTGGCGTTAAGCGCGCTGTTTGACGCGGCGAAAGAGGACGGGCTGACACTGTATATCCATTCCGGCTACCGATCGTACCAGACGCAAAGGGATATGTTCGCGCTTCGCATGGAGCGTCTGGGCTACGACGACAAGATGGTTCAGCGCGCGGGAGCGTCCGATCATCAAACGGGCATGGGCGCGGACGTGATCAACAAGGCGTTGATCGGGCAGAGGTTCGGCGAGTCGTTCGGCGGTACCAAGGAAGGATTGTGGCTGGCGGAACGCTGCGCGGAGTTCGGCTTTGTGATACGTTATCCAAAGGATAAGGTCGGCGTTACCGGCATCGAGTACGAGCCGTGGCACCTGCGCTATGTCGGGCTGGAAGCGGCGCGGTACATGACGGACGCTGGCGTTACGCTGGAAGAGTTATGGGAACAATGGGAAGCGTACCAGGCCGGGGAATGGGTAGGCGCGTACTCGCCCGGCGCGGCTGGCTCTATTGAGCCGTTCATAGTGGACGACGGCGAGCTTATCATCGGCGAGTGACTAGTTCGCGAACCCGCCGCCGCCTTGCGTTCGATTGGTCAACAAGATGAACGGGCAGGATTAACTCGCCGCCGTCTTGCGCGTGGGGATCGATCGACAAGATGAGCGGGCAGGATTCACTCGCCGCCGCCTTGCGTTCGATCGATCGACAAGATGAACGGGCAGGATTAACTCGCCGCCGTCATCACATCAACTTATCGCCGCCGTCATCGCCACAGACCCAGCATGTCGTCCAGCAGACTATCGCCGCGCGCGAACGCTTGAGCCGACTGCGATACGGCGGGACCTTCCAGCAGTACTCCCTCGTTGAGCAATTCAGAGTGTATAGGCGTTAACGTATACGTGTACCTTATGCCGCGCTGGGCGGTCTCGTCCGTGTATGTCTGAAGCTGTCCGGCGCGTCCGTATACCTCCGTGAGTATCACCGATCCGCCCCACGGATCGGTTCGCTGTATGCGCAGATTCGCAGTGTCCGACGGGGTGAACACCAGGCGCGGCATGCCATAGTCGTTCAACTCAATGTAATACATGCCGGGCGCGCGCGGAGCCGACCACACGTTGCTGATCTGCGTGGGCTTGCGCGTGGCGAGGAATACCTCCTGCTCGCGGTACCTCGACGGGGTTAGCCCGCTGGCTAGCATCACCTCGCCGCGCATCGCTATCGATTTGGTATCCACGTCCAGCACGACTATACCGTCCGGAACGGGGAACGGCTTCCCTTTCAGCCCCGCGTATGCTCTTTTATAGAACGCGGCGGTGAGCGCGGCGGGAGCGTCCCCGCCCGCGTTCCAGTCGGGGAGGCGATGCTTGCTGTCCGTCACGTCAAAGCCCATCCACACTGCCGCCGCGTAGTCCACCGTGTATGAGGCCATCCAGATATCGCGGTTGCCCTGTCCGCTGCCTCCGATGGAGTTGGTGCCCGTCTTGCCCGCGGCTGGCACGCCGGCGCCTTGAAGACGGCTGCCCGTCCCCCAGCTTGTGACGGATTGTAACATACTGGTCATCAGGTAAGCGTCCTGCTCGGTCATGACGCGCGTGGGGTTGGGTTCGTGCGCGTAGACCTCCTCGCCGTCGAACGCGACGATCTTTTCGATGGTGTACGGTTTGTTATAAACCCCTCCGTTCGCGAACATCGCGTATGCGCCCGCCATCTCCAGCGGCGTTACGCCGTAGGTCATCGAGCCTAACGCCAGCGACAGGTTCCAATCACTGTCGGTGACGGTAACCCCGACGGACGTTAGGAAGTCGCGTCCCGCGCGCACGCCGATCTCTTCCAGCAATCGCACCGTCGCCACGTTCATCGAGCGCGCCAGAGCGGTGCGCGCCGTCACAGGACCATGGTACACGCCGCCCGCGTTCCTGGGGGTGTATCCGTTAAAATCGCCCGGCTCGTCGAGCAGTACGCTCGCGGTGCTGTAACCCATCTTAATCGCGGGGGCGTACACCGCCAGAGGCTTGATCGACGAACCCGGCGAACGTCTCGCGCTGGGCGAGGTCGCGCGGTTCAGCCCGCGCCTGACGGTATAATCGCGTCCGCCCTCGACCGCTCTTAACGCGCCTGTCTTAACGTCTACCACTGCCATCGCGCTTTGCACCTTCGTGCCGTCGGACGCGTTCGCGGGGAAGTTGTTCTTGTTCGCGTAGAGCGCGTCCGCCTCGGCTTGCAGCGTGGTGTTCAGCGTGGTGTATATCTTGTAGCCGCCGCCCAGCAGAGCCTCGCCGTTTATGCCCAGCAACGACTCCGCGTCCGCTATAGCTTGATCCGCGAACCATCCGTAAGGCACGTCCGGCAGAGCCGCAGTGTATACCTCGGGATGCTCGTCCAGCGCCTGTTGGTACGCGTCTTCATCGATCATACCGTTGTCGAACATGATCCGCAGTATGTACTGCCGCCGCGCGAGATTGTTCTCCGGCTTGATGTGCGGCGCGTAATAAGAAGGAGCCTTCAAAGCGGCGGCTAGCATCGCGCCCTCCGCGACGGTCAACTCGCCCACGTCCTTATGGAAATACGCCTCGGCCGCCTTCTGTATGCCGAACGCGCGGTTGCCGAAGAAGACGAAGTTCAGGTACATCGCAAGGATCTCGTCCTTGGAGTAGCGTTGTTCCAACTGCCAGGCCAGCCATATCTCCTGCAGTTTGCGGGTGAATGTCTTCTCGTTCGTCAAGTGGCTAAGCTTTATCAGCTGCTGGGTGATAGTGGACGCGCCTTGGCCCAGGCTCATGTTCTTGATATCCGCGACCACCGCTCCTGCCATGCGGATCGGATCGAATCCCCAGTGCTGATAGAACCGCACGTCCTCCGCCGCTATGAACGCGTCGCGCACATGCGGGGGCACCTGCTCCAGGCTGACGACCTCGCGGTTCTCGCTGCCCTGCAGCGTCGCGATAAGCTCGCCGTTCGAGTCGTAGAGCGTTGTGACCTGCTGGACGTTGATGATCTTGCCAACGTCCAGCTCCTGCCAGTTGGCTACGTCGAACGCGGTCCAGCTTATGCCGACTCCCGCGACAAACAGGAACAGCATCAGCCAGACGGCGGTCTTCCATCGCGGCCTTACAGGCGGACGCTTCGCGCGCCTTCGCGTATGAACGCCAACGGCGAACCATCGCTTAGCACGCTCAAGCGCGCCGAAAACCGCAGCCCCCGCCGATTTGTTTTCCTTGCCTGGTTGCATATGGAAGCCCCCTGTCAGTCGCAATACGTCGGACTTATTGTGACCATCGGGGGCGGATTCAACCGGGGATTATTCTGTCAATTGGACGGGATCGACGAGAGTATATCAAGCATGCCGGACGGCGTGACCGCCCTTACGACAGACCGCTCAAAACCCTTCGCGTCGCGGGTGACGATGCAGTCCGC
>JAIRSO010000026.1 GCA_031255415.1 Oscillospiraceae bacterium | reverse complement strand
ACCGGCTTGACCAAAGCGCAGGTTGACGAGATGCGCGCTCGGATCGGTTAACGCACATTTATATAAACGCATAATTAGCAAAGGAGCGCAAAATGCCAGCAAAACTACTCTTCGCACCGGTTGCCTACGCGCGTTACGAGAAGGAGCAGACCCTGCCGTGCAAGTTCGAGCGGATGCTCGAGCGATCCGGATTGGGCGAGCGGCTGAAGGACAAGACCGTCGCTATCAAGATGCATGTGGGCGACGGGGTCAGTTATTCGACGATACCGCCCGTGTTCGTCCGCTCGCTCGTCGATTACGTCAAGAAGAACGGCGGCGACTGCTACATAACGGATCACTACGTGCAGGATCGCCATCCCGAGCGCCGAGGTTACACCGACTCCAACCTAGGCTGTCCGGTGCTGGAGGCCTGCGCGCATACCGGGAAGTACGTCTACTCCGTAGACGCGGATTTCAAGACGCTAAGGCATATCGACATAGCCGGACTTATACGCGACGCGGATTTTCTGATCGACTTCTCGCACGTGAAAGGCCATGGCTGCTGCGCGTATGGCGGCGCGTGCAAGAACATCGCGATGGGATGCGTCACCGACCGCACCCGGCATGAGCTGCACGCGCTGGAGGGCGGGCTGGCCTGGGACGAATCCAAGTGCGTGCACTGCGACCAGTGCCTTAGCGCGTGCAATCACGACGCGAACGAGTTCGGCGAGGATGGCCGGTATGAGATAAACTTCCACCACTGTACGCTGTGTCAGCACTGCGCGAAGGTGTGTCCGACCGGGGCGATCACGCTGGACAACCACGGCTACGCGGACTTCCAGCAAGGCATGGCTGTCGCGACGCGGACGATACTGGACAAATTCCTGCCGGATAACGTTTATTACATCAACGTATTGCTGCAGATAACCGCGCTGTGCGACTGCTGGGGGTTGACCACGCCCGGACTGGTGCCGGATATAGGCATACTCGCGGGCGGCGACATGGTCGCGATCGAGAAGGCGAGCCTGGACATGATCCGCATGGAGGATCTGGTCAAGGTCGGCGTGCCGCAGGGTTACGAGTTGAGCGGGAGCGGGCACTTGTTCGAACAGCTTCACGGCAAGAACCCGTTCACGCAGTTAGAGGCGCTGGAGTCCGTCGGGCTTGGAAAGCAGGATTACGAGCTTGTAACCGTGAATTAACGCGCGCTATGTTGTCGAACGCTTTGCATAATCCGACAAATTGTGATGAAGGGATAACCCGCGCCGCGGGCGAATCATCCTAATAGCCAACCGGCCGCGGCGCGGGGCGTAGCGTTCAAGCCTGTTGGCCGCGACGGACGGATGGCGCGGGGCGCGGCGCCGCCTCCCCGGTCGGGCGAGGCCGCGTCCCGCACCCTGTGCCAGTCCAGTTTGTACGGAGGTCGGACATGCTCAAACACGCGCGCCAGGGGAACACGATAACGGTAAAGCTCGATGGGGAACTGGATCAAGACAGCGCGTCGCGCGTCCGGCAGGAGTTAGACGACCTGATATCGGACGCGCGGATCAAGCATCTGGTTTTGGATATGCAGGGTCTGACGTTTATGGATAGCTCCGGGATCGGCGTGGTGATAGGCCGGTACCGCACGCTGGCTACGCGCGGCGGGGGCGTAGCCGTGCGCGGCGAGAGTCCGCACGTACAGCGGATAATGAAGCTGTCCGGCCTGTACTCCATACTGGAGGACGCGCGATGATGAACACTCGAATAGCGGGAGGACGCGGCATGCTTGGCTCGCCTTTGAATAATACCCCCGGTGCGCCTGTAAGGCCCAGGAACCATATGCGGCTGCTGTTCGACAGCCGGTCCGAGAACGAATCGTTCGCGCGCGTAGCGGTCAGCGCGTTCATGTCCCAGCTCTCGCCGACGATCGACGAGCTGAACGACGTAAAGACGGCGGTCAGCGAGGCGGTTACGAACGCGATAGTCCACGGTTATCGCGATTCGTTCGGCGAGGTGGAGATCGAGTCCTCTCTGACGCAAGACGGTTATGTCGTGATAGAGGTAAGCGACGCGGGGTGCGGCATCGCGGACGTTGAGCAGGCGATGACCCCGTTCTTTACGTCTCAGCCGGATATGGAGCGCGCGGGCATGGGTTTCGCGGTCATGAAGACGTTCATGGACGATCTACTGGTGGAGTCCCGCCTGGGCGAAGGCACGCGCGTGACGATGCGCAAGCGGATCAGCCATGCGGCCGGCGCAGAGTGACGCGGCGCTGGCCGAGCCGGAGCGCGGGCAGGACGAGCTGATACTCGCCGCGCAGGCCGGTGACGGCGAAGCGATGTCCCGCCTAGCCGATATGCACATCAAGCTGGTGCACGCGGCGGCGAAACGCTTTCCGGGAGCCGATCCAGGCGAGATCACGCAGTCGGGGTGCGTAGGGCTGATAGAGGCGATACGCAGGTTCGACGTGACGCGCGGGGTGCGGTTCTCGACGTATGCCGTGCCGTATATCCTGGGCGAGATGCGGCACTTCCTGCGCGTGGATCACTCGATGCATATACCCAGGCGGCTGCAGGACGCGGGACGGGACGCGGCAAGGGTATCCAGGGAGTTATGCGCGAAGCTGGGACGCGAGCCGACGATACAGGAAGTAGCGCTGGAGATGCGCACCTCGCCGGAGGAACTGGCGATGGCGATGGAAAGCAGAGCCGCGCCGGCGTCGCTAGACGCGCCGTCGGGAGCGGAGGACGGCGCGCCGATGCACGAGTCGCTGGGCGACGCGTCGTCGCAGAGCGGTTACGAGCGTGTGCTGGTGCGCGATATGCTGGAGCGGTGCGCTCCGGCGGAGCGCGCGCTGCTAACGATGCGATACTTTCGCGGCATGTCTCAAACGGACGCGGCTAAGGCGCTGGGGATCAGCCAGCCCCAGGCCAGCAGGATGGAGAAACGTCTGCTGGCGCGGCTTAGGGAGTCCAGCGCGTGAGCTATACTCCGCGCCGCGTGGGCTTGCCGTCTTAACGCGACGCAAACGGTTCCATATTTATACAAACCGCCGATAGCCGTCCGCGATTGGTCTGTGTCGGTGGAAACGCAAGCCTCCTTGCCCTCTCCGCGAGAGGGAGGCAAGGGGGCTGTTCTTATCGCCAAATTAGCTTAATAAGGCAGCCAACCCAATACTATCCGATTGACACACAGCCCCCGGGGGGTTATCATGTTACGGACGGAAATACGGCAAGAACCAGCCGCGCAACGCGAGATGGAGGATCAATAATGACAGCCACCCAGGATACGCTCGCCAATCCCGGAACCGTCGGCTTCATACCCGCGCCTCCGGAACGGATGAAAGCTAAGCCGGACGAGAACCGCTTAAGCTTCGGCAAGATATTCACGGACTATATGTTTGTTATGGATTACGAGGACGGCGCGTGGCGCAGCGCGAGGATCCAGCCTTACGGGTCGCTTATGCTGGATCCGGCATGCAGCGCGCTGCATTACTCGCAGAGCGTGTTCGAGGGATTGAAAGCTTACCGCGCGGCGGACGGCTCGATCCGGCTGTTCCGGGCGCGCGATAACTTCGAGCGGATGAACGTCTCATGCGACAGGCTGTGCGTGCCGCGCATCGACGTTGACTTTGCGCTTGAGGCTATGAAACGATTGCTGCGCCTGGAAGCCGAATGGGCGCCGTCGGCTCCCGATACCACGATGTATATCAGACCCACGATCATCGCCGTCGATCCGTACCTAGGCGTGCACGCATCCGAGAAATATTTGTTTTATATCATCCTCTCACCGTCAGGGCCGTACTTCCCGGACGGCATGGCTCCCGTGCGTATTTATGTCGAAGACGAGTATGTGCGCGCGGCTCGCGGCGGCATGGGTTTCGCCAAGACGGGCGGAAACTACGCGGCCTCTATACTGGCCGGGGCGATCGCGCAGAAGAAGGGATTCACGCAGGTGCTGTGGCTGGACGGTACGCAGCGCCGTTTCGTCGAGGAAGTAGGCTCGATGAATATATTCTTCAAGGTGCGCGGCGAACTGTGGACCCCCAGGCTCAACGGCTCCATACTGCCCGGGATCACTCGATCAAGCGTGCTCGCGCTGGCTCAAGCGATGGGCGTTAGGGCGGTCGAGAAGGATATAGATATTTACGAACTGTTCGATCTGGGCGCGCGCGGCGAGTTGGAAGAGGCGTTTGGCTCCGGCACCGCCGCCGTTATCTCGCCTGTGGGCATGCTTCGACTGCGGAATCGTGATCTAATTATCAATAATTTCCAGACAGGACCGCTGTCCCAGCGCCTGTACGATACGCTTACCGGCGTTCAGTACGGACGGCTGACCGATCCGTTTGGGTGGACTGAAACGCTTTGAGTAATTCTTTCGCGGGAGCGCGTCGGGCGCGCCTGCGACGGAGGTTAGCGCATGAGGAGGTATCTGGACTTTGAGGGGCTGCGTCTGAAGGATCAGACAGCCAGCGCAATGCGCGCGGCGCGGTACGCGTTGTGTGAGAAATTGTTTTCCAGCCAGCCGCCGCCGATGAACGGCGTGCTCGATACCTGGTCGGCGGGGGCGCTGGAGCCGCTGCTGGCGCTGAACTGGTACGATATCCCAACCGCGCCGACAGCGCTTCAGCGTCGCAATCTGGCGCGGCGCGCTGTGCGCTCGACGCTGGAGTCCGACGCGGACTGCCTCGCGCCGAACGAGCACGCGCTGCTTGAGCGAGTCCTAGCGCTGGGAGGCACGGCCGAGTTATCCTGCGCGGACGACTTCGACGCGGCTCTGGCTCTGCGCAGCCGGTTATGGTGCGACATCGGCGGGCTGGACGGACGGCCGGCGGTCAGGCTTGATCCGTTGCTGGAGGAACCGATCCGCGCGGCGATGGGCAGGTTCGATCATCTGCAGATTCGATTAAAGATATTCACGTTCGACGCGATGATCCACGCGATGCTGTACGCCGCCGGATTCATGGACGATCAGCTGCCGAGGGAAAGGTTCTGCGTTGACGTTCTGGATACGAAGCCCGACAACCCTGCGGCGGATCGGCTCGCCAGGAATTTTGTCGAGGCGGCGTATGACTGCGTGATATACGCGAACTGCCGATTGCTGCTCCACGAGGCGCTGGCGCTCCCCGAATCGCTGGTCGAGAGGCTGGCTATGCGCGGCGCGGACGTGCCGCCGATGACCCCCGATCAGATGCTAGGATGCATGAACGAGCTGCTGCCCGAGGAGCGTTACGCGATCCACACGCTGAAACATACGCTGCGCTACGCGCTCCGGCCCGACATCCCCGTAGACGAGGCCGCGGAGGATCTGAAACTGCTGACCAAGCAGGGGGTAGGGTTTGAGCAGCTGCAGCAGGTGGCGAAGGACATGCTGTGCGTGACGCCCACCCCGGCTATTGAGTTCGCGTTGAGAGGGCTCATCGACCATACGCCGCGCTGGCTGTGACCGTCCGCGCCGATGCTGGACATTGCGTACCAGGACGAAAGCGTCCTTATAGTCAATAAGCCCAAGGGCATGTCCGTCGAGCCGGACGGGCGCGGCGGCTCGCTGGTCGAGGCCGCGCGGGAGTATTGCGGCTGCGCGTATGCGTGCCATCGTCTTGACGCGATGACGGGCGGGCTGGTTCTGATCGCCAAGACGCGGAAGGCTCGCGACGAGGCGTTCGCGATGTTCCGCGAGAGCGTCGGGCTAGGGGTCGCGGGCGAGGACGGCGGACTCGTCTCGAAGGTTTATCTATGCGAGACCGTCCGCGCGCCAAAGCCTTCGTCCGGCGAGTTAGCCGGATACATGATCAAAGATCCAAAGCGGGCGCGGGTGCGCGTGTATGATAGGCCCGTTCCCGGGGCTAAGTTAGCGCGGACGCTGTTCCACGCGGTAAGCTCGACGGCTGGAGGTGGCTGTCTAGTCGCCGCGCGGCTGCTGACCGGGCGCACGCACCAGATTCGCGCGCAGTTCGCGGCTGCTGGCTGGCCGATACTAGGCGACGAAAAATACGGCGACTGGATCGTCAACCGGGAGCGCCGCGTAAGAGGACAGCGGCTGTGGGCGGCGGGGATGTCGTTTGGCGAGACGCTAGGCTTGCTTCAAGGGTTGAGCGGCAAGGAGTTTTGGGTGCGCGCGCCGTTCGCGCCGGGACTTGATCCCGCCGCCGTCAAACGAGCCGCAGCCTTTGTTATGAAAAAAAACTGTTGAAATACCTCCGCGTTTGTGCTATATATTATAAGTCGATTGGGGCATTAGCACAGTTGGTAGCGCGCGACATTCGCATTGTCGAGGTCAGGGGTTCGAATCCCCTATGCTCCACCA
>JAIRSO010000024.1 GCA_031255415.1 Oscillospiraceae bacterium | reverse complement strand
AATCAGAATGAACCATAAAACTGATAATACACCGACCAGTCCGCGTCCGTTAGCGGCCCGTTTTTCCGGACGATCGACTGATACTCAACCCACCCATCATCACCGATGAATATCGCGTGATCCTGCCAGCCTCTTTCGTCGCGCATTACTATATAAGCATACTCCTCGCCCGTGTCCTCGTCATAGTCGCCGATAAATTCCGCTTCGACGTCCATATCGGCTAATTGTAATCCCATCTCGGCTAGCAGTCCGGGTATCGCGTCGTCCGGCACGTCCGATAAGGCGAGACCCTCGAAAGACCCGTAATACGCAGTGACGAACGCTAGCGTCAGGTTTCCGTCCGCGCTGGTCAGCGTGACGCGCGCCGCGCCTGATCCCTCGTCGCGAACCTCGTCGATGGTGAATCCCTCCGGAACCGCGTACTCCTTCGGCTCCGATAATTCAGCCGCGTATGACGCGATCGATAAACCAAACAGTGAAACCGCAGCTATAACAACAACGGCGGCAATCCTCAACCCCAACTTGCGCATAACGCACCCCTTCCTCGCCGCGCGATAACATAGAGCAAAGCATGGAGGATCAATCTCCATGCTTTGCCTTCATCGTATATAACGCCGCGAAGCGGGATTTCAGTGCCTGTTATGCCAGTTTTTTCTATTCGACCGTGACGCTCTTGGCTAGATTGCGCGGCTTATCGACGCTGCAGCCGCGCAGTATCGCGGTCTCGTACGCCAATCGCTGCAAAGGGAGTATCGCCAGCAGAGGCATCGCTTCGTCGGGAGCGTCGGGCAGAGTCCATACCTCGTCGGCCTCGGCGCGCAATCTGCCCTCGTCCGACCGTCTGCACAGCGCTAACACCTTCGCGCCGCGAGCCTTCACCTCCCGGATGTTGGCGATCGTCTTTGCCGTCAATCCCGACTGCGTGCATACCGCCACTACCAGCGCGTCCGACTCTATCAACGCGATCGGACCGTGCTTGAGCTCGCCTGCCGCGTACGCCTCCGCGTTGAGGTATGATATCTCCTTCAGTTTCAGCGCGCCCTCCATCGCCGCGGCGTAATCCAGTCCCCGGCCGATAAAGAACGCCAGCCTCGGCGCGATGTTCGCAGTCGCGAACCGCTCCACCCTGTCCCGATCCGCTAATACCTCGCGCATCAGCCCGGGCAGCCTCGCCAGCGTATCATCCCACTCCCTCGACTCGCTAGCCGACAGCCACTCTTTGGCGCGTCCCCACTCCAGCGCCAGCCTCAACAGCGCGAGTACCTGCGTAGTGTATCCCTTCGAGGTTGCCACGGCGATCTCCGGCCCCGCGTGCATCCACTGCACCGCGTCGGCCTCGCGCGCTATCGACGAATCCTGAACGTTCACTATCGCGGCTGACGACGCGCCGCGCCGCTTGGCCTGCCTCAACGCGGCTAGCGTATCCGCCGTCTCCCCGGACTGGCTTACCGCCACGCATAGCGTTCCATTAAGCGGCAGTTCCGGCTCGTAACGCATCTCGGACGCGATCATTACCTCGGCGGGTATCCCCGCCAGCCTACCCAGCAACTCGCGCCCCACCATCGACGCGTGGTAAGCCGATCCGCACGACACGAACGCGACGCGCTCCGGAGCCGCGATCCGCATCAGCGGAGCCGCCAGCAGACGCTCTGCAGCGTCCGCCTGCTCGTCCATCTCCTTATCCATGAAGGTGGTGTGTTCGCCTTTGTCGGCGGCCTCCTGATCCCACGTGATCGTTTTGGATTGACGCGCCGTTATCACATCCCCGCGATCCCAGACTATCACAGCGCCGCTGGTCACCCGCGCCACGTCGCCGTCCTCAAGGAGCAGCATCTCGCGCGTGTATGGCAGAAGCGCGGGTATATCGCTGGCTACATAACCCGCGTCCGATCCCAATCCTATCACCAGCGGGCTATCCTTCCGCGCCGCGTATATGCACTCCGGCTCGTCGATGTACATGACCACCAGCGCATACGCGCCGGATATCACGTTGAGCGTCTTGCGCAAAGCGCAGTGCAGGTCGCAAGTCTCGCTTAGATACTTCGACACGAGATGCGCGACGACCTCGGTGTCCGTCTGCGATCGGAACTCGTAGCCCTCCGCCGCCAGTTTCAGCCGGAGCGCGCGCTCGTTCTCGATAATGCCGTTGTGCACGACCGCCAGCCTGCCGGATTTGTCCGTATGCGGATGCGCGTTGCAATCCGTCGGCGCGCCGTGAGTCGCCCAGCGGGTGTGGCCTATGCCCGTATGCCCGTCGACCGGACTGCCGCGCAGCATCGACTTGAGTTTATCCAGCGTGCCCGCCGTCTTGCGTATCTCAATCCTTCGCCGATCCCCGCCGCCGGCTAGGATAGCGACCCCCGCCGCGTCATATCCCCTGTATGAGAGGTGCTGAAGTCCGTTCACCAATATACCCGCCGCGTCTTTCGCGCCGACCACGCCCATTATCCCGCACATATACTGCCCTCCGCGATATTTATTCCAGCGTCGATAATCAATCCCACATCAGCGACGGATCCAGCGCCTTGCCATTCTTTTCCCAGTATACGTGTATGTGCGCCGGATCAAGAGCCTCCGCCGCGATCAATCCGCCCGCCGTGCCGACCGACTGCCCCGCCGCGATGTTGTCGCCCATCGACGCGGACGCGGACTTAAGCCCCATCAGGCTGAGCAGCGATCCGTCCTCAAGCCGGATAGTCACGGTTAGACCATAACGCGCGTCGGTCTCGACGGCGTAGACCTTGCCGTCCGCAGGCGCCAGCGCCGGCTCGCCGGACGCGCCGCCAACATCCGCCGCCGGATGCGCGGCCCAGCCGTCGATCGTCGATTGATATATCAGCTCGTTCGGCGAAAAACCCCTCGTTACCTCGCCCGATAGCGGCTTGACCCATCGCGGCGGAGGGGTGGCCGTAGGCGCGGGCGTTGGTTCCGGCTCGGCGGTTTTCATCACGTCGGTAAGACGCTGCTGAAACTCCCCCGCCTCGCCTACCGCGACGCTCTCGGGTGGAGGATCCGGCACGGGCTGTCTCGTCCATAACGCGCTGCCGACGATGACCGCCAGGCATAATCCCACCATCACGTAGAAACCCTGTTTCTCCATCCATCCCGCCCAGCGCAGGAAACCCTTGCTAAGCGCCGTCCGCGCCGACTTGATGCGTTTGTTCATCGCAAAAACCCCCGTTCGCCGTCCCGTGCGTACTCGCCCACATGGTTTATTCTGGCTAAGCGGGGGCCGATCTATTCCGGCGCGGATTAATAATCCATTATCGCCACGCCGGTATAATAATGCGTCAGTATCTGCAGATAGTCCGCGCCGCCGCGCGCCATCGCCTCGGCTCCGGCCTGGCTCATGCCCACGCCGTGACCGTGCCCGATCGTATCAAACACAACCTCCCCGCCCGAAAAGGCGATTGTGAAGTTCGCGCTGTTGAGTCCGAACAGGCCGCGCAGTTTGCGTCCGTCGGCGTTCGCGCCGCCCAGCCGCGCGTCGAGCACGCGGTTTGACGCGCTGCGCTTTAGTATATCCACCTGCGACTCCAGCGACGCGGACGCAAGCCCCGCCGAAGGAAACGCTTTGTTAATAACCTTTACGAATTCATCGCGGGATATGGACACGCGTCCCTTGTACTTCGATGCGGATTCCTCGCCCGGACTATCCACGCCGCGAAGATATGGAAGAGGCTCGCTGTACACCAGCTCCACGTCTTCGGTACGGCCTCCGCTTATCGCGTGGTACAGAACCAGTATGGGTTTATCGTCATACGCGATGATCAATCCCGCCGTATCGACGACCGCCCGCTCCAGTTTCGCGCGGAATAACGGGTAACTAAGGCCCCACTTCACGCGCTGAGCCGCGTCGTCGAGATAGGCTTGGCAACAAGTGTAATCGGTGCAGACGTTCGCCTGCGGGTACCGCGCGCAGCGTCCGGCTATAGCGCGGGTGCGCGCCGCCGTAGCCTGCGCCTTCAGCGCCTCGAGGTGATAGGAAGCGGGAGCCTCCGCCGCGAGGGCGCGCTCGACATACAGCTCCAGCGGCATAGAGACCGGCGCGCCGGACTTAGTATCATAAACGATGATGAAGGTTCCCGCCTCGAACCGCTCGCCAGCTATCCCCGGAGCCATCGCCAGGAACAGTATCATTACCAATTCAAACCATCTTCGCGCCGCGGCGGAGCCACGCCTGTCCCGCGCGATCCTGCTATAGCGCGAGTATCCGCGCCGGACTGTCCGCCGCCGCGGTCTGCGTCCACCATGCCGCATGCACGCACCCCCCGTTCTGGGCAAGGGTATGCGCAAAGACGCGCAAGGTATGTTATCATATAGTTCGGGAGCGGCTTCGATTTTGCGCGCGCGCGGCTTGACAATCATAGTTTCGCATGGTAATATATTTTGTAGGCTGGATTAAGTGACGGCTGTTTGATCCGCATCAAATAATCGCGATGGCTTTGGTCACAGTGACGATTTATCCGGATCGATGAGGGCAAGGGTCATGCGCGCGTTCTGTTTGATCGGGACGCGGCATATAATACATTTCTGCACTATACGAGCGCGGGTGATCCGCTTGAAGGGGTGGTTGCGTGACAGGCGCCAAAGACGCGGGCGGCGCGGCGGTCAACAGGGTTATACCAGGCAGACGCCGCTGGCATGTCAAGGAAAACTTTGACCTGCTGCTGTTCTGTCTGCCCGCCATAGCGGTTGTGATAACCTTCCACTATATACCGCTGTACGGCGTGATCATCGCGTTTAAGAAATTCACGTTCAGGCGCGGCATATTCAATAGTCCGTGGGTAGGGCTCGCCAACTTTGAGCGTTTCTTCCGCTCGGCGCACGCGGGCCAGATTATTTGGAATACCGTGGCGATAAGCGCTTACTCGATCCTAACCAGTTTTCCAGCGGCGATGCTGCTGGCGCTGGCGCTCAACGCGTTCAGACACCAGAAATACCGCCGCGTCATACAGGCCGTGACATACGCGCCGTTCTTCATATCGACGGTGGTAATGTGCGGCATGATCACGCTGTTCCTATCGCCGCGCGTGGGCGTGGTAAACACGATGATACGCTCGCTGGGCGGCACGCCGATCAACTTCATGGGCAAGGCCGCGTACTGGAGGCATATATACGTTTGGACGGGCGTATGGCAGAGGATGGGCTGGAACTCGATCATATACTTCGCCGCGCTGTCGGGAGTGAGTCCGGATTACCACGAGGCCGCCATAGTGGACGGAGCGACAAAACTGCAGAGGGTAAGGCATATCGATATACCATTCCTAATACCAGTGGCTACGATACTGCTGATACTAAACTTCGGCGAGTTCTTCAACGTGGCGTTTGATAAAGCGTTCGCGCTGCAGAACGATTTGAATAAGTCCGTGTCGCAGATTATCAGCACGTATGTGTATCAGTTAGGATTGGTCGATAATGACGCGTCGTTCTCAACTGCGGTAGGGTTGTTCAACTCGGCGGTAAACGCCGTGCTGATGATAACGGTCAACAGTGTGGTAAGCAAACTGTCCGATAACAGTTTGTTTTAATCGAACCGTTGGACGCGGTTGGCGGTTCGTGGTAATCGAACCGTTGGACGCGGTATTATAAAGGAGGGACGCCAACTTGACAGCGCCCGCCGTCACGCGCAGGATGAAACGCGGCTCCATTGGCCGCTCACGCAGCGACGTTATATTCGACGCGATATTGTTCGTGTTCCTGACGCTGGTGTTCCTGATAGTAGCGTATCCGCTGTACTTCGTCATTATATCCTCGTTCAGCGATCCGGTAGTGGTGGCGCGGGGCGGGGTAACGTTCCTGCCCGTAGGATTCACGCTGGACGGGTATAAAGCGGTCTTTAAAGAGAAGGCTGTATTGCGAGGGTACGCTAACTCGCTGATGTATACGGCGGTAGGGGTATGCATCAACCTGTTTTTGACCATACCGACAGGGTACGCGGTGTCGCGCAAAGACTTTTTCGCGCGCAAGCCTATCATGATGTTCTATATAATTACGATGTTTGTAGGCGGGGGCATGATGCCGACATACGTGGTCGTGCGCAATCTGGGCATGGTCAACACCATGTGGGCGTTGCTGTTGCCAGGGTCGATAACCGTGTATAACATGGTGGTATGCCGGACGTTCTTTTCCACGAATATACCGGATGAGTTATTGGACGCAGCGAAGCTGGACGGGTGCGGGAATACGAGGTTCTTCATATCGATAGTGCTGCCGTTGTCTGCCGCGATAACCGCGATAATGGTGCTGTATTACGGGGTAGGGCACTGGAACAGTTATCAATCCGCGCTGATATATCTGAACGACAGGAACAAGTGGCCGCTGCAAATGGAGCTGCGCAACATACTGCTGCTCAATTCCATACAGATGACGAATCCCGTTATGACTCCCGAACAGTTGAAGGAGAAGGAGCGGTTGGAGGCTATCGCGGAGATGATGAAGTATTCGCTCATCATAGTAAGCTCCGTGCCGATGATGATTCTATATCCGTTCATACAGAAGTATTTTGTAAAGGGCGTGATGATAGGGTCGGTCAAGGGATGAGGTAAGAGCGCGGGCATGAAGAACATGGATAAGACGCGCGAGCGTTTATCAAATACAGTTTGGAGGAAGTCTATGACGAAGAAACTGCTATCCCTGCTGCTAGCCGTAGCAATGCTGGGATTGATGGGCAGCGCCGCGCTAGCGGAACGCACGCTCATCAACAACGTCTACACCGAAGGGCTGCCGATCGTAGAAGAGCCGGAGACCTTCAGTCTGCTAGTGGACGATAGCGGCGTATTAGAGGACAAGCTAATGCTGCCGATACTAGCCGAGCAGACAGGCATTACGCCGGAGTTCATCATCTATCCGTATCAAGTGGCGTTAGAGCGTTTGTCGATCATGGTCTCGACCGGGGATTATCCGGACGCGATCGGAGGCTGGCTGCTAGGCGACTCGAACATACTGGTGGATGGAATGGTAGAAGGGATGTATGTGCCGATAGAGGAGTACATAGATACCTTCTCGCCAAAGATGCAGGAAGTGCTGAGTATCCCGGGGGTTAGGGATACGATGACTCTGCCGGACGGGCATATCTACACGATACCGTATGTGGTAGGGGAGCCGACCGTATCGTTCCTGCCGTTTATCAACGCGAAGTGGCTGGAGACGCTAGGGTTGGACATGCCGGAGACGGTGGACGAGTTAGCGGAAGTATTAAGGGCGTTCAAGACGGGGGATCCAAATGGAAACGGGGAGGCGGATGAGATTCCGTTCTCGTCTGATCCGAACAACAGGAGTTTCGGGCTGTTCGCCGGCTGGTTTGGAGAGAACGCGCACAGCATGGGAAGCTCGCCGTATTACTCGATGGACGGCGATCAGATAGTGTTCAGGGCGAACAGGCCCGCGTTCAAGGCGATGATAGAGTACTTCGCGGGGTTGTACGCCGAAGGGTTGATCGATCCGGAGATCTTCACGCAGGATCTAGAGATGTGGAAGTCGAAGGGGAAGCAGGATTTGTACGGGGTATCGTTAGCGTATGGAGCGGGCGATTTCTTCGATCCGGACGAGTCGCTGCCCAAGAGTGTGAACAGGTATCCGTTCGAGCCGCTGCCAGTGCTAAAGAGCGAGCAAAGCGGTGATCAGCCAGTGTTCCGGAGGAATGGGTTCGGGGTGACGACGTTCCGGACGCAGCTGGCGATTACAGACAAGGCGAAGAATCCAGGGTTGATCGTCAGGTGGTTCGATCAAGTATTCCAGCTGGATAACTCGATCCAGTTCAACGGTGGGTTGATGGGGGTCGCGATGGAGAAGCTGGAAGACGGGAGCTACAGGGCGCTGGATCAAAGCGCGTGGGACGAGGCGACCAGAAGGAAGAACGATTGGGCGAATCTATGGCTGCAGAGTCTGCCGAAGTATATTCCGGTGGATGTGAAGATAGCGCCAGCAGAGGGGCTTGATCCCGATTATCCAGAAAAGGATATAGCCGACGCGATATATGAGCCGTATCTAGAGCCGAGGCCACTGCCGCAAGTATGGATGAACGAAGAAGACAGCGAGAAAATGAGCGTGCTGCAGACGGACATCCGTACCTACATAGACCAGAAAGTAGCGGAATGGATCAGCGGCGAGAAGGATATCAACGCCGAATGGGACGCCTACGTGGCTCAGCTAGAAACCATGGGTCTGGAAGAGTTGACCGCCATCAAACAAAGGGCTGTGGACTCGATCCCGAAAGACTAACCCCAGACAATAGAGATAGTAAAGAAAAGAGAAGGACTGGCAACAGCCCTTCTCTTTTGCGTTTCTTCAGAGCGCGAAGCGCGCAACGGAGGTATAGCTTAAGCAACTGACAAAGACGCAGACAAAACATCACAGCGGCACATGGGTCCAGCGGCACGCTGGTCAGGGGGTCAAGGGGGGCTGAAGCCCCCTTGCGGGGTCTGGGGCAGCGCCCCAGCGTTTCCCCCGCATCAACCCTCGTCAACCCACCGCCAACCCTCGTCAACCCAGCGTAGGCCGCGAAGCGGCAGAATCATTCATGCTCGTCTTGACGGTGCGCAGCACGCGGACAATTCCCGCACCCATCACAACCGGGACATCCGCCCGCTCTACGGTTCCTCACCATCGAACGCACCGCCAATCCTACGCCCAGCAACACTATCAACGCTACAACCACCGTACCAGCATTCAAAACGTTTCCCTCCTAGTAGTCTGCTAAATCCAAACACTCAGTTATGGGCGGATCTTTTCGCCGCTCGCGTCGGTTCTTTCCGTCGACGGACC
>JAIRSO010000011.1 GCA_031255415.1 Oscillospiraceae bacterium | reverse complement strand
CCAAAATAGCCTCCGGCTGTAAGCTGCGCGCCGCTTTGCGTCTGCTGGGTTTGCGGATACTCCGGGTACTCCGCCGTGCCGGAGCCGTTCGCCGTGCCATACCACGGCAGCTGCGTATTATTAGCCGGGCTGTATATCTGGGACACGCCGTCGCGGGAGTACGCCGCGTTCGTCACGGTGATCGGCACGCCGTTGATCGTGAACGTGTACGCGCTGGGTAAGTTCTCGCATTGAGTGCTGGTTTGGCTCAGCGGCGCGCCGGATGGTACGGCGACCGATTCTGCCAGCGTCTCATATTGATACGTCGGTTGATATGTCGGCTGGTACGTTGGTTGATATGTCGGCTGGTACGTCGGTTGATATGTCGGCTGATACGTCGGTTGATATGTCGGCTGGTACGTCGGTTGATATGTCGGCTGGTACATTGGTTGATACGTCGGCTGATACGTCGGCTGATACGATGGCTGGCTCGTCGGCTGATACGACGGGCTGGCGCTTTGACCGGAATAATATTCATATTCGCCGGATGATCCGCCGGAGCCGCCGCCGGAGTAATATACTCCGTTCTCGATCACGCCTGTCGCCGCGGACTTCGTGCATACCCATCTGTTTTGGTTGTCGCTCCACGTCCACGTCAGGCCGGAACTGGGGTCCGTATACTGGGTTCCATGCGCGGACGGGTTGTAATATGGCTGAATTTGCTGTTGACTTGTTCCGCCTGGCACACTATAATAACCGCGAGTATCAGCCCGCGCGCCGCTTGCGGCCGTCAACGCCGCCAGCGCCGTTATGGCCAGGCTCGTTATCCGTCGGGTGTTCCTCATAATATTACCTCCATTACTAAGGATTGGTATGGATTGTAACATTTGAGAAACACAAACGCAATCAAATTGCCAATTAATTGTCATGGTAATTAATGGGACTGAATGGGAGGGCTCGCAATGGCTCAAATGACGCTGAAAAAATGCCCGAGGTGTGAGCTGAATTACATCACGGACGGGGAGAAGTACTGCACCGTATGCCGTCGCGAGATAAAGGGCGAGCCGGAGCGGGAGAGTTATGAGATATGCTCGGTATGCAATGAAAACCCCGTGATGCCGGGCAAGGACATGTGCATTTTCTGCCTGAAAGAACTGGGGCGCGCCGAGCCCGCAGCCGACGGCGAACTGGGCGCGGAGACCGGGGATATGGAGATAGGCTCCGTCGCGACGATGGACGAGATCGCGATGGATATGGAGGAGAGCGAGATCCCGCGCAGCGAGCTGGGAGAGATCGACCGCGAGCTATCGCTGGAGGAAGCGCTGGAAGAAGAAGGCTCCGACGACGACGACGAGGAAGAGGAAGTGTAATTGAACCTCTTCGCGATAAGCGACCTGCACCTGCCCGGCGGCGGCTCGAAGGCCATGGACGTCTTCGGGCCGCATTGGGCGGGGCACTTTGAAAAGATAAAACGGGATTGGCTGGCGCGAGTGGCGGATAGCGACCTGGTTCTGCTGGCCGGGGATTTCTCGTGGGCGATGAGGCTGGCGGACGCGCTCGCGGATCTGCGCGCGCTAGGCCGTCTGCCCGGGCGCAAGATTCTCCTGCGCGGCAACCACGACTATTGGTGGAACGCGCTGGGTCAGCTTCGCGCGGCGCTGCCCGAGTCCGTCATGGCGCTGCAGAACGACGCGATAGTCGCGGACGGCATAGCCGTAGCGGGCAGCAGGGGATGGAGTTATCCCGATCCGTCGTCGCCGTCCTTTGCCGAGGACGATAAGATATATAAACGCGAATTGATCCGCCTCGACCTGTCCATCAAAGACGCGAAACGCCGCGCGCCGCGTTCCCCATTGATCGTCATGACGCATTACCCGCCTTTCCGGGAACGCTGCGAGCCCTCGCCCGTAACGGAGATAATCGAGGCCAGCGGAGCGCGCGCGGTCGTCTATGGGCATCTGCACGGCGAGCCGGGGTTTTCGATTGGATCGGACAGGACGATCAACGGCGTGGCGTATTATCAAACATCGTGCGACGGGCTGGGGTTCCAGCTTAAGGAACTGAAGATATAACATTATTGAATACGGGAGAATGGCGCTAATAAATAATAAACCCGCGCAGAGGTATAGTGTGTCTATAACGTCCGTTAAAAACCATCCGCTGGTGCGCACGCTGCTGGACCTGCGCGGCAATCCCCGCGCATGCGTATACACCGAACCCATGTGGGGACTATCGATGAACCTGTGCCTGCCCTACGCGTCGGTGTTCATGCTCTCGCTGGGCATGAACGATACGCAGGTGGGTATTGTCGCGTCCATATATATGTTCTCGCAGATGGTGTGCGCGTTCCTCTCCGGGATGATCGTGGATAAACTGGGGCGGCGGCTGAGCACCGCCGTGTTTGATTTCCTCGCCTGGAGCCTGCCCTGCCTCATCTGGGCGGGGAGCCAGGGATTCTGGTTCTTTGCAGGCGCGGCTCTGCTCAACGGGATGATGAAGATCACCACCGTGTCTTGGGATTGCCTCTTGGTCGAAGACGCGCCGCCGGACTCCATCACGCGGATTTACACATGGGTGATCATCTGCGGCAACCTCAGCGCGCTGTTCGCGCCTATCGCGTCCATACTGGTCTCGCGCCTTACGATGGTTCCAGCCGTGCGCATCCTCTACGTTAACGCGTTCGTCGTGATGACCGCTAAACTGCTCATACTGTACAAACTGTCAAGCGAGACGCGAGTCGGCGCGGCGCGCCGCGAGGCCGCGAAGAACTGGACCATGCGCGACATTATAGGCAACTACGCGCAGTCGATCCGCAATATACGCGCCTCGCGCGGCACCTCGTTCGCGATATTGATCAGCGTGCTGGTCGAGATCGTCGGCGTGATAGGCGGTACGTTCTGGCAGATCATAGCTTCGCGCAAGGTGGGCGTGCCCGACGCGCTGCTGCCGATATTCCCGATGGCTAAGAGCATACTGTCGATCGTGTTCCTGTTCGGGGTCATCGGGCGCATGAAGCAGACCAAACTGCGCATGCCCTTGTTCGGCGGGTTCATCAGCGCGATTACGGGCGCGCTCCTGCTGATATTCGCCCCCGCAGGCAGCGCGCTGGGCATAGCTGTGCTGTTCGTATCGCTGGCGTTCGAGGCGCTGGGCGGCGCGACGCTCAATACGCTTCGCGAATCGCTGGTAGCCATACACGTGCGTCCAGAGGATCGCTCGGGCGTGATGGCTCTGCTGCAGACGCTGGTCATGCTGGTCAGCGTGCCGTTTGGATACATAGGCGGCGTGTTGAGCGATATCAGCAAGCCTCTGCCGTTTGTGCTCAGCATCGGATTGCTATCGATCGGGCTGGCGGCGACTGCCGCAGTGTACAAAGACGCGTGATTCATGTATAATAGGCTTGACTAACCGCACCCAACCGCCGCTTGAAAGGATTGTTCAGATGACCGCAGACTCTCCATCCGCGAAGGTATCCCAGGATCGCATGGCTCCCGCGTCCAGCCTGATACGCCGGTTCCTGCCGTACTACAGGCCTTTTCTTAACATTATGCTGTTCGACCTGTTCTGCGCGGCGCTTACAACGCTGTGCGACATCGTGCTGCCGCTGATAATCCGGTTCATCACGGACTCCGCGATGAACAATATCGCCGCTCTGACCGTAAGCCGCATAGCGACGATGGGCGGGATATACCTCGCGCTGCGCCTGGTGGACGCGGCGGCAAACTTCTATATGAGTTCATACGGGCACATAATGGGCACGTATATGGAAACCGCGATGCGCCGCGACCTGTTCGCGAGCCTGCAGCGGCAGTCGTTCTCATTCTACAGCGAGACCAAGATCGGGCAGGTGATGGCGAGGATAACCAGCGACCTGTTCGATATCACCGAGTTCGCGCACCACTGCCCGGAGGAGTTCTTCATAGCCGCGATAAAGATAGCGGCCTCGTTCGCGATACTGTGCACGATGAGCGTGCCGCTGACGCTTATCATATTCTGCGTGCTGCCGCTGATGGTCTGGACTACGCGCTTCTTCAACAGGAGGATGCGCGCGGCGTTCCTGGCCGGGCGCAGACAGATAGGCGAGATCAACGCGCAGGTGGAGGATAGCCTGCTGGGCATACGCGTGGTCAAGTCGTTCGCGAACGAGGAGATGGAAGAAGAGAAGTTCGAGCGCGGGAACATGGATTTCCAGAAGATAAAGCGCACGCAGTATTTCTATATGGCCGGGTTCAGCACCAGCACGCGCCTGTTCGACGGGGTGATGTATATACTGGTCGTAGTGGCAGGATCGCTGTTTCTGATAAGAGGGAGCATAACGGCAGCCGATCTGATAGCGTATCTGTTGTACGTGACCACGCTGCTAACGTCGGTGCGGCGTATCGTTGAGTTTACCGAACAGTTCCAGCGCGGGATCACGGGCGTGGAGAGGTTCTATCAGTTGTTGGACGCGCCCGTTGAGATCAAGGACAAGATCGGCGCGGAGGAATACGTTGACGTTAAGGGTGAGGTTTGGTTTGACAACGTATCGTTCCGGTACGGCGGCGAGTCCAGGGACGTGCTCGCCGGGATCAACCTCAAGGTGAAGCCCGGCGAGAGCGTCGCGCTGGTCGGGCCGTCCGGAGGCGGCAAGACCACGCTGTGCAGCCTTATCCCTCGGTTCTACGACGTGACCGCGGGCGCGGTCAAGGTAGACGGGCACGATGTGCGCGATCTGCGCGTGCACTCGCTTCGGCGCAGGGTAGGCGTGGTGCAGCAGGACGTGTATCTGTTCAGCGGCACTATATTCGACAATATCGTGTACGGCAGGCCTGGCGCGACCCGCGCGCAGGTTATCGAGGCGGCGAAGCTGGCTGACGCGCATCGGTTCATCGAGCAGACGCCGGACGGTTACGATACGCATATAGGCGAACGCGGCGTGAAACTATCGGGCGGGCAGAAACAGCGGATCAGCATCGCGCGCGTATTCCTCAAGAACCCGCCGATACTCATACTGGATGAAGCCACGTCCGCGCTGGATAACGAAAGCGAGTGGGTGGTGCAGCAGTCGCTGGAACGATTGGCGAAAGGACGCACCACGTTCACTATCGCGCACAGGCTGACCACCATCCGCAACGCGGACGTTATCTGGGTGCTCACCGACGAAGGCGTTGTAGAGCAAGGCACGCACGCGGAGCTGATCGCCAGGCATGGCGTGTATTACGATCTGTACCACCAGTATATGGAGGTTGTGTAGGTTAGATC
>JAIRSO010000023.1 GCA_031255415.1 Oscillospiraceae bacterium | reverse complement strand
GGGTTCACGGTAGGGTTGATGTGGCCCGGGATGCTGAGCCTGTCGTCAAGACGCATGCCCGAAGGCGGTACGGCTTTGTTCGCCGCGCTGGCGCTGGGCGGCGACGCTGGGTGTACGCTCGGTCCGCTGTTGGTCGGCGCGGTAGCCGCGCGGGCTGGGTTGAATCGAGGGCTGACGTCGGCTGTGTTGTTCCCGATTGTCCTGCTGGTCGGGGCAAGGGCGCTTGGCAGGATGGAGAAGGCGCGGGGGTAGGGGGGGAGAAGCATTTTGCGAAGAATACGATAGGATGCCTTCGCTGCGCCCATTGGTATCAAACTTACACTGCATGTAATCATAGACTTCCTGACATATTAAACCATTGTAGCGGCGGTTGCAACCATGCGCGCCGTCTGCTTTACGTTCATCAACCAATGGATACTGTATAATCCTCGCACCGCATACCGCCGCCTAGTAGTCTGCTAAGTCTAAACACTCAGTTATGCGCGGATCTTTTCGCCGCTAGCGTCGGTTCTTTCCGTCGACGGACCTCCAGTCCGCCTCCTCCACTCGCCTTAGCGAGCAACGAAAATCTCTCGCTCATAACTTGAGGTTTGGACTTAGAAGACTACTAGCGGCGCGTACGCGACTTTATTGCTATTCGCAGGCCTGGCCGGCTCCGCCGGAGCGCGCGGCCGGACGCATCGTGCCCAGATCATAAGGCGTTTCCTGATAGACGAAATAGTTAAGCCAGTTCTGGAACAGCAAACTGGCGTGCGAGCGCCAGCGCACCATCGGTGGCTTGGTCTCGTCGTCCGCGGGATAGTAGTGGCGGGGTTTATCGACGGGCAATCCTTTGGCTATATCGCGTCGATACTCCTTGTCCAGCGTATCCGCGTCGTACTCGCTGTGCCCGGTCGCGAACACGCGCCGCCCATCCCTGCTTAATATAAGCCCCACGCCGGATTCCTCCGATACCGCCAGCACGTTCAGATCCGGGCACGCGTACAGCGCGGACTCGTTCACCGCCGTGTGGCGGCTGACCGGGATGTAATACGCGTCGTCGAACCCGCGCACCAGGCGGTTGTTCCGATCGCGGACGCGGTGCTCGAACACGCCGAACATCTTGCGCGGCAGCTCTATCTTGCCTATGCCGTAATAATGGTACAGCGCGGCCTGCGCTGCCCAGCAGATATACAGCGTGCTGTACGCGTTGCGATCCGCCCAGTCCATTATCGCGCGCAGCTCGTCCCAGTACCGCACGTCTTGGAAGTCCATCAGCTCCACCGGCGCGCCGGTTACTATGAACCCGTCGTATAGTTCCGTCCTCGCTTCGTCGAACGTTTTATAGAACGCGTCCAGATGCGTTTTGGAAGTGTTCGTGGACGCGTAGCTGGCCGTGCGCAGAAGCGTTATCTCCACCTGCAGCGGGGTGTTGCCTATCAGCCGAAGCAACTGCGTCTCCGTGGCTTCTTTAGTGGGCATCAGGTTCAGTATCGCGATCTTCAGCGGGCGTATGTCCTGCGAGGCCGAGCGCCGCTCGGTCATCACGAATATATTCTCCTGCGAGAGTATGCGCGTCGCGGGCAGCGCGTCGGGTATCTTTACGGGCATGCGTCCCTCCTGCGCGGTAATTTCGCGTCCGCGGGATAAACCCGCGCCGATCGCAAGTCTTATTGTATGCGGGAGCGCGCTGCTTGGCAAGTATAAATAAGCGCGCGCCGCGCCGGAGGATATGGGCGATGCGCAGCGGGATGCTTAACGGATATCTGCGCGGGAGCGGCGGACGCGTCCGCGCGGCGCTGGCGGTGATACTAACGTCGCTATTCGCGCTGGCGGCGTTCGCGCCCGCGCTTGCGGAGCCGTCCGAGGACGAGGACGTCCGTTTCATATTCGCCGAGGATACTGCCCCGGGAGGCGCGCCGTTCACGTTCGAGTCCGTTCCCCTGGATCACGAGGTGATCGATCCGCCGCTGTACGCCGCGACTTTCCGCCGCGAGAGGATGATCCAGCCCGACGGTGGGAAGCGCGTCGCGCTGACGTTCGACGACGGGCCGTCGTCATACACGGCGGGGATACTCGACACGCTGGAGCGGTACGGAGCGAAGGCTACTTTCTGCGTGATAGGCAGCCGCGTCTCCAACTACGCCTCCGCGATCGAGCGGGCGGACAGCCTGGGATGCGAGATCATCGGCCATTCATGGAGCCATAACGACTTGACCTGGCTTTCCGTCGCGGACGCGGCGGAGGATATACGGCGCACCGCCAGAGCCATAGCGCGCGTGACGGGCAAGACCCCTTTGCTGTTCAGGCCGCCGTATGGCAGCGTGAGCGAGGGCGTGCGCGCCGCCGCGAGGCAGAACGGCTCGTCAATGATCATGTGGTCGGTGGATACGCTCGACTGGTCCAGCCGGAACGCGGACAAGGTATACAACCAGATAATATCGGGAGCCAAGGACGGAGCGATCATACTGTGCCACGATATATATTCCTCCACCGCCGAGGCCGTGCGCAGAGCCGTGCCCGAGTTGATACGGCGCGGGTTCAGCCTGGTCACGGTGAGCGAACTGCTGGGGTTTGACCGCGAGGCTCCGTCGCCCGGGAAGTCATACCACAATAAATGAAGGATGATAAAAATGACGTTTGCTAATCTTTCGCCCGTGCCGTTCAATCGGGTTCGCGCGCGCGGCTCGTTCTGGTCCGCGCGTATGGAGACGGCGCGCGCGGATACCATCCGCGGCTGTCTGCGCCGATGCGAGCAGACCAACCGCGTCGCGAACTTCCGCCGCGCGGCCGGACTGGAGGAGGGCGGTTTCGAGGGGATATACTTCAACGACAGCGACGTATACAAAACCCTCGAGGGCGCGGCATACGCGCTCCACAACGCGCCCGATCCCGAGTTGGAGCGCCTCGCCGACGAGATCATCGACTCGATCTGCGCGGCTCAGATGGACGACGGATATCTGTTCACATATTACGTCTTGACGGATATAAGCAAACGATGGACGGATATGGGCATGCACGAGGCGTACTGCCTGGGGCACATGATCGAGGGAGCCATTGCCTACTATCAAGCGACGGGCAAGGATAAGTGGCTGAAGGCCGCCGAGCGCGCCGTCGCGCAGATGATGGACGTATTCGGGCCGGGCAAGCGGCGCTGGGTGGTAGGGCATCAGGAGCTGGAGCTTGCGCTGATGAAACTGCACCGCCTAACCAATATCGTCGAGTATAAGCGGTTCGCGGCCTGGCTTGTCGAGGAGCGCGGGCATGGCTATCTGAAAGCGGAATCATTCGATCGGAATAACTTTCGTTCCGATTACTGCCAAGACGATCTGCCCGCGTCCGAACTCTCCAAAGTGACCGGGCACGCGGTTCGCGCGATGTATTATTACTCCGCTATCGCGGACATTGCTGCGGCGGACGGGAACCAAGCCTACGCCCGCGCGTTGATCCGCCTATGGAACAATATTGTCCCCGCGAATCTCTACGCGACTGGCGGGATTGGGCAGACCGCGTCCAACGAGGGATTCACCCGCGACTGGCATTTGCCCAACCTCACCGCGTACTGCGAGACATGCGCGGCGATCGGCATGGCGATGTGGAATCATCGAATGAATCTATTGTTCGGCGAGTCCGTATACGCCGATCTGGTCGAACAGGAACTGTATAACGGCATACTCTCCGGTATCTCGCTGGACGGATTGAGATTCTTCTATGATAATCCGCTGGCTTCGGTAGGGCAGTACAAGCGCAGCGAGTGGTTTGGATGCTCGTGCTGTCCGACGAATCTGGCTAGGTTCCTGCCTTCGGTGGGAGGGTACGCGTACGCGGTCGGCGGCGGCAGCCTGTATGTCAATCAATATATAGCATCCGATACGGACGCCGACGTGGATTCGCGTGCGGTGCATATTGAAGTGGATACCGAGTATCCATGGAACGGCGATATCAAAATAAAGATTACCAGTGACGACAACCTGCCGATCCAGTTGAAACTGCGGATACCCGGATGGTGCGATAGATACGCCGTCGCGGCAGACGGCTCCTATCAGGATTGCGCCGCGCAGAACGGTTATGTATCGCTGGCTGCTGCGTCCGGATCAACGATTACGCTGAGCCTGGAAACGCCGCCTAGATTCCTGCGCGCCGACGATCGCGTTAAGGAGAACGCGGGGCGGGTGGCGGTTGCGGTCGGGCCGGTGCTATACTGCGCGGAGGAGTGCGACCAGGACGCAAGCATCCCGACGGAGTATTTCCACGCCGAATTCAGCGTTGATCCGCGCCAGCGCGCGGAGATTGTCCCCGCTCCCGCCGGTCTTAGCGGCATGAACGCTCTGCGCCTAGGCGGCGCGCTGCTGGTTCCGTATTACGCGTGGGCGAACCGGAGCCAGGGCGGCATGGCTGTCTGGCTGAAGGAGCGGACTGAGTAAAAGATTGATTTAAATTGAGCAGAGGATTGAATCGCGGACTGGACAGAGTGCTGAATTCCGGATTGAATCGCGGACTGGACAGAGGATTGAATTCCGAAATGAATGGCAAACTGAATAAATGAGACAGCGGCGGATCGCTGTCTCATTTCTATTCGGGGGATGATCTGGGCGGGTTACTTATCCTTGCCCTTGCGCGCGTGTATCGCGTTCATGCGCTGCGCGGCGGCTTGATTGGATCGCCTTCGCGCGGCTTGCGTTTCTATCGCCCTGACCGCCGCCTCCAGGTTTGCGCGTTTGCGCGCGATCGCGGTTTCAGCCGCTCTGGCAGCCGCGGCCTGATTCGCTTGCCTGCGCGCCTGCCGGGTCTGCGCGGCCTTGAACGCGGCTTGCCGGACGGACTCCTGCCGCGCCGCGTATCTTGCCGCAGCCTTGCTGATCTTCTGCGGCTTCGCGGACGCCGGCTTATCGTTCGGGATCGTTAGGTCGTTACAGTCGCCGCGCAGTTCCTCGCGCGAGAGGCTCCCGGCCGCGTCCATCAGCCAATCCGGAGCGGGCTTGATCTCCGTGCCGGAGGTTTTTGTAATCGCGCAGATACCGCCGTCCTCGGCTGATATCTTTATGTCCCAATCCGGGTACATGCGCCGAACCACTATTATAGCTCTGCACATCCCCTCGCCGGACTCGCCCGACGACGGATCGCAGCCGCCTATGAACAGCGTCCCGCCCTGTTTCATACGCGCCATTACGGCGGTAATCGCTTTGTACGCGTCGCGGAACGCCAGCGGTTCGTCGATGAGCGCCATATCCAGCCCTTCCAGCAATTCGCCGTACGCGCTAAGAAACTCCATGGCCTTCATCTGGAAGTACAAAATCCTCTCGTCGACCATCAGCGAATCCATTACGTCGGGTTTGACCGGATCGACGCCGATTTTATCCGGCGCGCGCATCGCGGCGAAACGCGAAGCGCCGCCAAGCCCGATCTCCAGATATTTCTGGGGGAGGGCCTTGCCTGCCGCCTCCGTGATTAATGAATAATTTGACATTCTTATTTCCCTTTCCGCGTTTGTCTGCAATACCCAGCCCCGTGCCGCCAGCGCGCGCGGGAACGGAGCGAGGCATATTATCCCCGCCGCCCGTCAAGAATCGGCGCGGAGAGTATCCGCCACAACAATGTATTCCAAACGTCCGGCTGGGGTTCCCCGCCGCGCCAGCCGGTAACGATCTCCTATTGCATTTACCGACATAGTTCCGTATAATCCACAATATAGGCTCGCGGGTTTTCCCGCGTCTTGTCCGTTTTTTACGCGGTAGCGACTCATCCCCGCCGCGCGCGGGGCTTAGGATCGCGAAAGCGGAAAGGCGCGCCAGGACGCGGATAATCTTCGCGGGACGGGCTATAGGGGGTATGCAGTCGTGCCGAGGACGAAAAAGACGGCCAGGAATGATCATATCATTTTGCCGGTGCTGCCGCTTAGGGGGATGACGGTGTTCCCGTCGATGGTCGTGCATTTCGACGTGGGACGCGACCAGTCGATCGCCGCGCTGGAGGAAGGGTTCAACGCGGATCAGCGGGTGTTCTTCGTCACGCAGGCGAATCAGCAGGAGTCCGTGCCCACGCGCCAGGATTGCTTCGACGTGGGCACCATCGCGCTGGTCAAGCAGGTGGTGCGCATGCCGGATCAAACCGTCCGCGTGCTAGCCGAGGGCATCCAGCGCGCGAAGATAGAGTCGGTCGTGCAGGAGGAGCCGTTCCTAAAGGCCGAGTTGAGCCGCATAGGCGACGCGACCACGCACGCTGAGGACGAGCTTATCGCGCTGGGGCGCGTGGTACGCACGCATCTGAAGGAATTCGCGGAGGAATGCGGGCGGATCGCGCCGGAGGCGGTGCAGACGATGTGCGGGATAGAGGATCTAATCCAACTCGCGGACGTGATAGCCGCCAACGCGGTGGTGGGTTTAGGCGAGCGCCAGCGCATACTGGAGACGGCGGACGTGGCGGAGCGTCTCGCGGCGCTAAGCGAGATACTCATACACGAAAAGAATATCGCGTCGCTGGAGAAATCCTTGCAGACGCGCATCCACGGGCAGATGGAGAAATCCCAGCGCGAGGCTTACCTGCGCGAACAGATGTTCGCGATCCGCAAGGAGCTGGGCGGCGGGGACTCCGCCGCGTCGAGCTTTAGGGAGCGCTTCGCGCTGCGCGAGAAGGCTATGACGGAGGAAGCGCGCGAGAAGACCGCGCGCGAGATAGCGCGTCTGGAGCGCGCGCACCCCGACAGCCCCGAGGCATACGCGATCGAGAACAAACTGGAGTGGCTGCTGGATCTGCCCTGGAGCACGTACCTGGAGCCGGAGATAGCCATCGCGGACGCGCGGCGCGTGCTTGCGGAGGATCACGACGGACTGGAGGAGGTAAAGAAACGCCTGCTTGAGTTCCTCGCGGTCAGCAAGACGAATCCCAAAAGCCCGATCATCTGCTTGGTGGGCCCACCTGGCGTAGGCAAGACCTCCATAGCGCAATCGGTGGCGCGCGCGCTGAAGCGGCAGTATGTGCGCGTGTCTTTGGGCGGCGTGCGAGACGAGGCGGAGGTGCGCGGGCATCGCAGCACGTATGTCGGCGCGCTGCCGGGCTCGATCATCAGCGGCATACGCCGCGCTAAGACCGCGAATCCCGTGTTCCTGCTGGACGAGATCGACAAACTCTGCGCGGGCATACAGGGTGATCCGGCGGCAGCGCTGCTGGAGGCGCTCGATCCCGAGCAGAATAAATCCTTCCGGGATCATTATCTGGACGTGCCGTTTGATTTGTCGCGCGTGCTGTTCATCGCGACCGCGAACACGGCGGACTCCATCCCCAGGCCGCTGATGGATCGCATGGAGGTTATCGAGATACCCAGCTACACGAACCTTGAGAAGCTAGACATCGCGCGGAACCATCTGCTGCCCAAACAGCGCGCGGCGCACGGCTTGACCGACAAAACCATGCGCGTGACCGACGAGGCGATCATGTTCGTGATAGAGCGGTACACGCGCGAGGCCGGGGTGCGCGAGATGGAGCGCAACCTTGCCGCGCTTTGCCGAAAGACCGCCGTCGAATTGATGGAGCGCGGCAAGCGCTCGTTAAGCGTCACGCCCAAGCGGATCGAGGCGTTCCTAGGCCCCGCGGTATACTCGCGGGATCATCTTGAGAAGAAGCCGCTGTGCGGGGTTGTGAACGGGCTGGCGTACACTGCTGTGGGGGGCAGCACGCTTACGATAGAGTGCGCGGCTCTGCCCGGAGCGGGCAAGCTGGATCTGACGGGGAGCCTAGGCGAAGTGATGCAGGAATCGGCGCGCGCCGCGTTGAGCTTCATCAGGGCGAACGCGGAGTCTTTCGGTCTGGCAAAGGATTTTTATGAGAAGCTGGACTTGCACGTTCACGTGCCGGATGGAGCGGTGCCCAAGGACGGACCCAGCGCGGGCGTTACCCTGACCTGCGCGCTGGTGAGCGCGCTTACGGGCAGGCGCGCGAGGCAGGACGTGGCTATGACGGGCGAGATAACGCTGCGCGGACGCGTGCTGCCTATAGGCGGCGTGCGTGAGAAGGTGCTCGCGGCGTATCGATCCGGGATAAAGACGGTGCTGTTGCCGGAGGAGAACCTGAAGGATCTGGCCGAGGTGCCAGATCAGGCGCGCAAGTCGATGGATATACGCGCGCTTCGGACGATAGACGACGCGATCAACTGGACGCTTAGCGCGTAGAGGATATTAACGCATATGAAAGCGGAATTCATCACCTCGCTGGATCGGTACGCTGCGGACGCGATACCCAGCTTGCCCGAGGTAGCGGTGGCGGGCAGGAGCAACGTGGGCAAGAGCACGCTGATCAACAAGATAACGAACAGGCGCGGGCTGGCGCGGGTCAGCTCGTCGCCGGGCAAGACGCGGCTGCTGAACGTGTACCTGTTGGACGGGATTATCCATTTGATAGACCTGCCCGGGTATGGATTCGCGCGCGCGTCGAAGACGGAACAGGCGCGCTGGTCGGAGCGGGTGGAGGGATACTTTGCCTCGTCGAAGAGACTGGAACGCGTTCTGCATCTGGTGGATATACGCCACGAGCCTAGCAAAGAGGACGTGGCGATGCACGGGTATATGCTGCGCTACGGCGTGCCGTATATAACCATTGCGACGAAGGTTGATAAACTAAGCAAGGCGCAAAGAGGCCGCGCGGTATTCGACATAGCCAGGGTTCTGCAGGTGCAGCCGTGGGAGATAATCGCGTTTTCGGGCGAGGATGGAACGGGCGCGGAGGATGTACTGCGCGCGTTGATGGGAACGGAGCGAGC
>JAIRSO010000022.1 GCA_031255415.1 Oscillospiraceae bacterium | reverse complement strand
TACTCGCGCGCATCGAGAACGGCGCGCCGCTGGCGCAGATCACCGCGTCGGTCGCCGGGCGGCTGAATAGTTACAATCTGATAAACGCAGTGTTCATGCTCCGCTCGTCGTCGATTGTGACGGTCAGCGCGGGCGCGGGCGAGTCCATGATTCCCGTGGTCGAGAGGCGCAAGGCCGAACTGGATATTACGATCCGATACTCATTCTTAACAAGCGAGTACGCCGGGTACAGCGGCATGGCTCGGTATGAGCGCGAACGGCTGTTAGCCGGGCGCGATGCGGTTCGGGCTGGGGATGATGCAGTTTGGGTAGAGGATGATGCGGTTCGGACTGTGGATGATCGGGTTCAGGATGCGGATGATCCGCTTCAGCCGACGGATATCCCCGCGTTCATCGATATCATCGGCAGTGTGACCGCACGGCGGTTCTTCCTCGATTTCGCCTATGAAGGCCAAACCCCTATGACCACTTACGAACAAGCGGCGGCTATCGTCGGCGCGCTGGCCTCGGTTGGGGTCGAACGGCAGTTTGTCAACTATCAGGGCTGGTTCAACCGAGGGTATTATCACGACGCGGCGAACCGCTTAACGCCCGTTCGCGAGTTGGGCGATGTGAAGGCATTGGAATCGCTGGCGCGTGAGGTTGAGTCGCGCGGCGGGATGCTGTTCACGGACGTGGCGTTCCAGATGGTTCCGTTTACGTCGCGGCATTTCAATTATACCGTTGAGAACGCGCGGTACTACGGCACGGGCGGAGCCGCCGCTATCGGGCTGTGGAACCCGTTGAGCTATAATGTTGATTACGCTCTGGGCGGGTATATGGAGATGATCAGCGATCTGCTCTCGCCGAAGTTCGCGGGGCGGTACGCGTCGCTGTTCATGGACGCGTTTGGGAGGTATGATCTGCGCGGCGTGTCGCTGCGCGATCTGGGGAGCGTGCTCGCGTCCGATCGCAAGCGCACCGACGTTATCACGCGGGATGAAGCGGAATCGCTCGTCGCGGATAGTCTGCGCTCACTCGCGGCGGAGCATCCGCTGATGATCAACGCGGCTAACTCGTATGCGCTGCCGTTCGCCGACGCGGTCTCCGGCGCGCCGCTGGATCACGGCGCGTTCATGATCGTCGATGAAGGGATCCCTTGGTATGAGATGATAATCAGCGGAGCCGCGCCTTACTCTGGATCGCCGCTGAACCTGGACGGCGCTGTCGGCGGTGATCAACTGCGCGAGGCGGCGCTGCGATTGATCGAGTACGGCGCGTCGCCGCGATTCGCTTTCACATACGCCCCCGCCAGCGATATGAAGTATACCGCGCTGAATACTTACTACTCGACTACCTTTGACGGCTGGTCAGACGCGGCTGCCAGGGTATATAATGAGGTGAACGGCGCGCTCTCGCGCGTGTCGGGGCAGGGGATGATTCTGCACGAGACGCTCTCGCCCGGCGTGAAGCGGGTTGTGTACGCGGACGGCACGGAATTCATTATCGATTATAATGAATTGACCTGCACGGTGAGGGAGGCGGCGCGATGACGGTCAAGACGGATCGCGGGATCGTCGGGCGCGCTCCGGCGCGGAAGCGGAGACTGTCGCTCTCCGCTAGGAAGGCTTTGGCTGGGCTGGCGTTTGTATCGCCGTTCGTCGTCGGGTTTGTTGCGTTCTACCTGCGCGGGCTGCTGCTGACGCTGGACTTCAGTTTGTCCGATCTGTCCCTGCGGCCCAACGGAGGGTATGATCTCGCGTTCGTCGGGCTTAAGCATTATATATACGCGTTCCGCGAACACGCTACGTTCAAGCAGATTCTCACCAGTTCGGTCGGCGATATGGCGCTCGACGTGCCGTTGATTCTGTTCTTCAGCCTGTTCATGGCTATATTGTTGAATCAGCGGTTCCGGGGGCGTACGTTCGCGCGCGCGGTGTTCTTCCTGCCCGTACTGCTCAACGCTCCGGCTATCGCGGACGCGCTGGAGCTGTCGCGCGCTATGATGCTGGGCGGTACGTCCCCAGCATCGGCGGCGGTGACCCAAGCCGCCGGCGACGCAAGCGTCAACATGTCGTACTACGTTGGGATGATGGGGGACCTTGGACTGCCCCGCGCCGCGCTGGATTATGTCGTGGGCGCGGTGGGCAGGATCAACGGGATCATCACGTCCAGCGGCGTTCAGCTGGTGATATTCCTCGCGGCTCTGCAGTCGATATCGCCCGCGCTTTACGAGGTCGCGAAGATCGAGGGCGCGACGGCCTACGAATCGTTCTGGAAGATTACCTTCCCGATGGTCTCGCCGCTGATCGTTACCAACATGGTGTATACCCTGGTCGATTCATTCGTGTCCAGCGATGTGATCAACCTGTCTTTCGACACGATTTTCGGCACTACCAAGCAGTATGGGTTAGGCTCCGCGTTCAGCCTGGTCAGCATGGCGGCGCTGTGCGGGATACTGATGATCGCCAGCGGACTGGTCAGCAGACGCGCTTTCTATCAGAATTAGGCGGTGACGGCAATGCATGGCGCAACGGCGCGCAATACGCGCGGACGGATCATATCGGACGCTAAGTCATGGGCGCTGTCGCTGCTGCGGTGGGCGCTGATAGTCGGCGTGTCGTATGTGATAGTCAGTCCTTTGATAGGCATGGCGGCGCGGTCGTTCTTCTCGAATTCGGATCAGTTCAACCCGATGGTCTACTTGATCCCGCAGACCCCCACGCTGGAGCGGTATCAGGTCGCGCTGAAGGTTATGGGATACGCGGACGTGCTGCCTCGGAATCTGCTGTTCGTGGGCGGGCTAGCCGTTATACAGGCGTTCGTGTGCTCGATGGTGGGCTATGGGTTCGCGCGGTTTAATTTCCCGCTGAAGAGGGTGCTGTTCGGCTGTTTGATCGTTATGATCGTACTGCCTTCGCATGTGATAATGCTGCCGCTGTATATGCTGTTCCAGCGGTTCGATCCGCTCGGGCTGTTCGCGCTGATGGGGATGGAGCCGCCGAATATGCTGGCCTCGCCATGGCCTATGTACATTATGACCGCGTTCGGCGCGGGGCTTAGGTCGGGGTTGTACATCTATATATTCACGCAGTTTTTTAGGGGTTTGCCCAAGGAGATCGAGGAGGCCGCGGAGATTGACGGCGCGGGCGCGTTCTATACGTATCTGCGAGTGATGCTTCCCAACGCGGCGCCGTCGGCGCTGACCGTGCTGATATTCTCAGTGGTCTGGCAGTTTAACGATAAGTTTTACGCGCAGTTGTTCTCCATCAGTCCGAGGATCGCGCTGAGTAAACAGATCTCCGGGCTTCAGGCCAGCGTGTCGAACCTGTACCAGCTGCGCGATCCGTCGCTAACGACGCTGTATTTGTACGCCGGCGTTATGCTGACGATCGTGCCTCTACTGGTATTGTACATTATATTGCAGCGCAGGTTTATCGAGGGGGTGGAGCGCAGCGGTATCGTGGGATGAGATAGGGATCGCGTTTGGGAGTGTTCGAGTGAAAGACGACGAAGGAGGAGTTTCGCAATGAACAGGGGATTTGGTAGGATCCTGACGGCGCTGGTCATGATCGCCGCGCTTGCGTTGGGAGGGTTCGCGCTAGCGGACGGTCAGCCTAAGGACGGCGCGCCAGTAGCGCCGGTAAAACCGACGGCAATCGACTTCAGCGGCGGGAATCAGGCGTTCCTGCGTTTGGATCGCGCGCAAAGGGGCGCGAGTGCGGATTTCACGCTGGAGACCGCGGAGTTTGACGGGCAGCCCGCTGTGAAAATCGCCGCGCAAGGCTCGAAAACGCCGTATATTGGCGTGTCGGCGGCTAGTTTGTTATCGGCTGACGATCTGCCTAAGGCGGCGACAATAGTTATCAGGGCGGGTGTGGAAAGCGCGACGGGCGAGTTTTGGCCCGTGACAGGGTCGGTGTTCATGTATACCGGAAACGATCCGTCCGCGTTAGAGGAATCGGAAGCGAAGTTCGGTATACAGAGTCCGGATAGCAATCCGAAGGATATGTACGTAAGGATAGAGAAGCCGTTCGCGGCCGGGGCGAGTAACTACTTTGTGATCCAGCCCAGCCAGGACGACGGTACCGCGTATACGGGCAAGAATGACCTGTATATTCTAGGGTTTAAGTTTTTGGACGCGGACGGGGTTGAGCTGCCCGTGAATCCTGAAGCGGGCGAGGATTTCCCGCAGGGTTACGACGAGCCGCCCGAGGAGGCGCCGACCGATGAGTATGAGCTGGGAATAGCGCCGTTTAAGTCGGATTGGAATAACTTCAATTCGAGCGAGGTACCGTTGGATGTGTGGCAGGGTGCGGTTGCGCTATTGGTAGAGTTTGAGCCAAGGGAGGATGGGTCGAGTCCGATAGAGACGAATTTCGACGGGACGAAGTTTGTAGTACAAGTGGTTGGAGGTCCGGCGGAGCAGGGTTGGAGAGAGGTGACGCTGGATGATCCATTGGTAGAGTTCGAGCCGGGGAAGTCGGTGAAGCTATATCTGGACGATATGGATCAGGTGACGGAAGTGCAGAATGTAGGGATCGGCTGCTGGGACGGTGCGGATACAATCAAGCGTATAGCGTTGATATTAAGCAAGTGACAGGAGGCGGCTTATGAGAAAGGCAACCTTATTCCTAGTGGTGCTGCTGGCGATGGCGGTGGCGTCGTCGGCGTATGCGGCAACAGTAGATGTGCCAGGCGCGCCGACTGGAGCGGCCGGGCAGGGCAAGTTTGAAGGCGATACAAGGGTTATTAGGGTGGCGGCGTGGTATGAGTACGCGTGGCCATACTTCAGCGGCCAGGAGTTGGAGGATAACGACTACTACTTTACCGCGCCAGAGAGCTATGAGAAAAGATATGAAAGGCTGAAAGAGGTAGAGGAGAAGTATAACGTAAAGTTTGAGTTCGTGAGAACGACGTTCGAGGGTACCGCGATAAGTATCGACGAGGGGATTCTATCAGGGAGGCCGGAAGCCGATATTTATGAGGTGTCGATTGATAGCGGGTTGTCATACGCGCTCAATGAGTATGCGTACGCGCTAGAAGATATCACGCTGCCGGACGACGATATGTTTACCAGTCAACAGATCTTTCAAGGGTTGAAGTTTCCCTCGCAAGATAAGACGTATCTGTGGCAGAATTATCCCGAGTATATAACGGTGTATATGCTAGGGTTCAATTGGACGCTGCTGCAATCAAAAGGATTGGAAAATCCACAGGATCTGTGGGACAGAGGCGAATGGACGTGGGATGTGTTCCTAGATTACTGCGCAAAGGTGACCGATCTGACCGCGAATCCGCCTGTGTACGGGTTTACAGGGTTTTGGACAAATCATCTGAACGGGTTCCTAAGGTCGAATGGAGCGCAAATAGCAGCAACGCCAGAAGGCGGGTTGATGAGCGCCGCGACAGGGGAGACGCTGGATCTGTTTAAACAGATGTATGTGGATCTGAAAGTAGCAAGGCCATGGAATACGACGGATTGGGATTCCAATAATTACTACAGTGACGGAAGCGCCGCGTTCTTTACGGCGGCGAACTGGATTCTAAACGACAGTGGGAGAGCCGGGAGCGGAGGTGGGATGGATCATCCGCTGAATTTCGAGATAGGCGTTGTGCCGTATCCAGTAGGGCCAAGCGGGAATAAAGAGACGAATACGCATAACGGGGTGGTGGGTAATTACTACATGATCCCGAAAGGGGTGGAGAATCCCGCGTTAGTGTATGCCGCGTGGAGGGATCTGATTAACTGGTACGATGGGGATTATGAGACGACAAAGTTGTACGATGTGTTGGATCCGGATGATGTGATGCTGTCATGGAATGACGAGGTGTTGGTGACCGCGGCGTTAGGGAATGAGGCGCTGGCAGAGAATAATTTAAGGCTGAATCACATGATGGCAAGGTCGATTAGCTTCGATCCGTGGGAAGGATTGACGTCGGCAGCCGCGTCGGATACGCAAAACTTCGGGCTATCAGACGTTATGACCGGGGATATGACCCCAGCCCAGTTCCAAGAGACGTTTAAACAACCCATGGAGAACGCCCTCAAAACGGTATACAAATAGAGAGCGCAGCGAAAAATGGGCCGGCATGCACCGGCCCATTTTTAAGTAAGAAATGACTCCCCTGGCCAAGATGGTCCAGCGGCACGCTGGTCAGGGGGTCAAGGGGGGCGGATAGCCCCCCTGCGGGGCCTGGGGCAGAGCCCCAGCGTCTCCCACCCCCCAACCGTCTCCACCGTAAACCTTAGCACCGAGATCGGAAGAGCA
>JAIRSO010000009.1 GCA_031255415.1 Oscillospiraceae bacterium | reverse complement strand
TCGGTCGGGCGGGTTTGTCCGGAGGCGTTTACTGTGTTCGCATGATGAGATAAGTCACGCGGCCGCGTTGATATTCAGCAGCAGACAGAGCACCGGGATCGTGATCATCGAAAGCAGGGTGGACAGCGCGACGCAATTCGACGCGAATATGGAGTCATGCTTGTAATGTATCGCCTGCATAGCGGTGACCGCCGCGTGAGGCATGCCCGCTAATATCGCGACGACTAAACATACTATATCGGAAGCGCGGCATAACCTGCATACGCCGTAGGTGATCAGCGGGAAGACCATCAATCGTAACGCGCTAAGCGCCCACACGCGCCATTTGATTAACTCGCGGGGCGATTGTCCAACCATACGCGCGCCGATAACCATCATGGATAAGGGGGTGGTCAATGAGCCGAGGGTATCCAGCGTGGATACAAGGAATCCGGGTAAGCGCACGCGAAACGCGAAGAACACGATACCCATCGCCGCGCCAACCAGAGCCGGGGTAAGCAAAGCCTTGCGCAGATCCAGTTCGGCGCCTTTGTTAAGCAGGATCACGCCGAAAGTCCATGCCAGGAGGTTGAAAGCCGCGTTGACCACCACCGCGTATATCAACGCGGACTCGCCAAACAGCGCGGTCACGACAGGATAACCCATGAATCCGCAGTTGCTGAATATGGACAAGTGAGCGATCAACGAGCGCTGGCGAGGAGGCTCTTTGCGGAATATGAGCCAGCCCAAAGCGCCAGTGGCAAGCATAAGCGCGAAGCTGAGAGCGAATGTCGCGATAAGGTCGCGGACGAGTTCGGGGGTGGGTTCGCGCTGAAGTTTAGCGATAGCAACGGAGGGTATCGCGACAAACAGCACCAGGTTGGACATAGCGCCAAGTCCGGATTCATCCACCCACTTGACGCGCCGTATGATGAATCCGGCGGCTACCAGCAGCAGAAGCGAGAGTATGGACTCAACAGCGAGCATTAATCATCACTACATCATCCTAATTAAGTGGTTTGATAAGTATGAGAGGGGTGAGTTCATCGCCCTGCCCGGATGGATTGTCCCGCAGAGCGTCCTGGAGTTCGCCGTCGGTAAGGGGAACGCCGCGAGAACGGCCTAGTTGGTCTCGCTGGAGATCGTTAGCGTCCATAAGGACGGTGGGGATGCCGGTGGACTCTTCGACTTCGTCGCAGAGGCGGTCGGGTTCGGGAGGGTTGATTAAAGCGAGTTCCTTGTAAATGTCGAATGAGGAACGGAAGTAGAATCCGTCGATGCCGCCAACGCCCTGCCCGCAAACCTTGTAGAACACGCCGTGAACGCCGAACGGGCGGGTAATAGCGGAAAGGAACGCCGCGAGAAGGACGCGGGGAAGGCCGACAATATTGATGACAAGCTGGAGTTTGTAAGGCTCGTGCATGCCGACGCCAGTATGGTTTATGCCGGCGAAACGCCAGAGGAAGTTGGCCCAGAAGCCGGGTTTAACGTCCTTGCGCTCAACGACGCTATCAGCGCACATAGCCATGACCTTAGCGCCGAAGGCGAGAACATCGCCAGGGGTGTAGAGCGGGAGGACATAACGTTTGACAAGGTCTTCTTTGGATTCGCGGCGCTGGACGAAGTGGGTTTGGATAGCGAAGCGGGAGTAGCGGCGGTTGTTAGAGCCGGAGATAACGCCGCGATCGAAATAGACAACGCCGGATTGGTCGCGGCGCTGTTCGTCCAGGTTGCGGGATGGGATGATGCCCATGATAAGCCTCCATCGTTTGCTTCACGCGGGTTACAGTATCCGCATAGGGTGTAGCATACCCTGTATTTGGGAGGTTATGCCATGGAAGGCTACGGGGACACGATCGATATATTGTGCGACGCGTCGCTGACATGCGACGGCGTGGAGGACGCGGGCGGCATATGCGTCTACGACCAAGTGACGACGCTGATACAGTCGCTTAGCGATCGGGCGGCCCGGCTAGGCGGCGCGCTCTCGGCGATGGGCGCGATAGCGCGCGAAGCCAGCGGGATGATTACATCGGCGGACGAAGCCGCCGCGCTAGAATCCGCGTTAATCCACAACGGAAAGGGCGCGAACGCGCTCACCCAATGCACCGCTGGGTTGGCCTGCTGCCTAACGCGCCTGATGTGCGGATGCGATAACATCCACTGACATGAGGCCAGCCCGACACACCGCCAATGCGGTCCAGCGGAACGCTGGTCAGGGGTTCAAAGGGGGTGAAACCCCCTTTGCGGGGTATCGGGGCAGCGCCCCGCAAACCCCTCCCCCCTCGTCTCCAACCCATCGTAAAGACAAGAAAGCCCAAGCGCGTTCGCTCCTCTGAGCGAACAGCGGCAAGCGCGAACCCTTACCGCTGCACCCTTCCCGACACGCTGCCCCCGGCCAGCGCCTTCACTTCATCGACGGATACCCGATTGAAATCCCCCTCGATGGTATGTTTCAGCGCGGAGGCCGCGACGGCGAAGTTAATAGCCGACGCATCGTCCATACCGCTCAACAGCGAGTATATCAAACCGCCTCCGAACGCGTCCCCGCCTCCGACGCGATCCACTATCCTAACGCTGTACTTACGCGAACTCGCGGCTGAATCGGACGCGCGGTCATACAGCAGGCCGGACCAATCGTTATCATTGGCCGAAAAACTCTCTCTCAACGTGAACGCGACTTTCTTGCATTGGAACGCGTCCGCGAGTTTTTTCGCCAAAGCGCCGTATCCCGCCTCGCTGAGCCTACCGCCCTCGATATCGCTGCCTTCCGCCGCGATACCGAAAACATCCTGGCTGTCCTCTTCGTTGGCGATCATAACGTCGACGTACCGCGCCAACTCGGTCATAACCTGCCTAGCCTTCTGGCGAGACCACAAATTCTTACGATAATTGAGATCGCACGAGATAGTCAATCCCTTATCTTTCGCCGCCTTGCAAGCCTCGAGCGTCGTCTGCGCCGCGCCGTCGGACAGCGCGGGGGTTATCCCTGTCCAGTGGAACCAATCCGCGCCGTCGAACGCCTTATCCCAATCGATCATACCCGGCTCGATCCGCGCGATGCTGGAATGCGCGCGGTCGTAGATAACCTTCGACGGGCGCATTGACGCGCCTTTCTCGACAAAATATATACCGACGCGATCGCCTCCGCGCGCGATATAATCCGTATTAACGTTCATCGCGCGCAGATGCTGGATTGCCAGATCGCCGATAGGGTTCGTCGGGAAGCGCGTAACGAACCGCGCGTCCGCACCGTAATTAGCCAGCGACACGGCGACGTTGGCCTCCGCGCCGCCGAATGTCAGATCGAGTTTATCCGTCTGGCTGATTCTCAGATACCCCGGCGGCACCAGGCGCATCATTAACTCGCCGAAACACACCGCTCTCATAACGTCTTCACGATCCCTTCCCAAAGCCCGGTCAGGTACGCGGCTCCCAGCGCGCGGTCATACAGGCCGTAGCCGGGCTTGCCCGTCTCGCCCCAGATCATGCGGCCGTGATCGGGCCTTACGTATCCATCGAAGCCGTTCCTTACCAGCGCGCGGACTATGCCATACATATCCAGCGAGCCGCAGTCGGTTGGATGCGCGGCCTCGCGGAACTGGCGCTCTCCGGTGATCAGTATGTTTCGGGCGTGGACGAAATGGATCTTGCGAGGCCACTTGTTGATAATACCGATCATATCGTTTGACGGATCGGCTCCCAGCGAACCGGTGCACAGCGTGATACCGTTGCTGTCGGACGGTTCCAGCGCGAACAGCCGCTCATAGCCCTTCGCGCCCGTGATGACGCGCGGCAGTCCGAACAGGCTCCATGGCGGATCGTCCGGGTGTATCGCCATACGGATGCCCGCCTCGTCGCACACGGGTATCACGACGCGCAGGAATTTCCCCAGATTCTCCCATAATCTTTCAGCGTCGATTTGTTTATACGCGTCCAGCAGCGCGCGCATCTCCTCGCGCGTGTAGCTCTCGTCCCAGCCGGGCAGGGATAACTCGCTGGAAGACGGATCCATGGCGAGAACGGCGGACTCGTCGTATGCCAGCGCGGTGGAGCCGTCGGGCAGAGGCCGCGCCAGTTCGCTGCGAAGCCAGTCGAAAACGGGCATGAAGTTATAACAGACCACCTTCACGCCAGCCGCCGCCAGCCTTCGCAGGTTCTCGGCGAACGCTTCCGACAACTCGCCCGCGTCCGGCGCGCCCATCTTGATATGCTCGTGCACCGGGACGCTCTCGACCACCTCGAACGCGAGGCCTTTCTCATTAGCCTGAGCCTTCAGCGACTCGATGCGCTCGACGGGCCATACTTGACCCACCGGAACATCGTACACCGCGCTGACGATACCGTGCATGCCGGGTATCTGCGCGATCTTGTCCAGCGTGACGGGATCACCAGCCCCGTACCATCGGAATGACGTTTTCATAAAGCCCTCGCTCACTCCTTGTCCTTGGCCTTCGAGCCGTAAGAGCCTTCCGTCGAAAGCGTTATGCCCGCGTCCTCTTTATGGCGCGACACGGCCTGGCGCTTTTTCAGTTCCTCCAGAAACAGATCCTCGTCCAGCGGCAGTTCCACGGTCTTATCCAGCCAGCTGGACAGGTGCATCGCGTTTGACAGAGTCAGTCCGCGGATACCCTCGGTTCCGGGAGCGACCAGCGAACCGCCGTTGAGTATCGCGTCTGCAAACTTAGCCAGCACGCCGACGTGCTGCGGGTTCTCGCCGTCGGTTTCGACCTCGCTTTGCGTATACTCCGGCTCGCCGAAGCCTCCGGTATACGTCTTGGTAAACTCCGGCTCCGGCGTTTCCAGATCGTAACGGATGAGTTTCTCGCCGTCGCAGACGAGTTTGCCGCCGTCCATCAACACCTCGAATCGGTTCGTGCCGGGGGTGTCTCCCGTCGAGGTGATGAACACGCCCGTCGCGCCGTTCTCATACTCGACGTACGCGGTCACGTCGTCCTCGACCTCGATATCGTGCCACTTGCCGTTATGCGTGAACGCGCGCACCTTGACCGGCATGCCGCATATCCACTGCCACAAGTCCAGGTTGTGCGGGCACTGGTTGAGCAGCACGCCGCCGCCCTCGCCAGCCCATGTGGCGCGCCACGCGCCGCTGTCATAATAGCTCTGCGAGCGGTACCAGTTCGTAATAAGCCAGTTTGAGCGGCGGATCGCGCCCATCTCTCCGCTCTGGACGATATCGCGCATCGCGCGGTAGACGCAGTTCGTGCGCTGGTTGAACATGATCGCGAACACCTTGCCGCTCGACTCCGCGACCGCGTTCATCTCGCGCACGGCCTTGGTGTAAACCCCGGCGGGCTTCTCGCACATCACGTGCAGTCCGGCCTTCAGAGCCATGATCGCCAGCGGCGGATGCTGGTAATGCGGCACCGCGATGATCACCGCGTCCGCAGCCGCGCTATGGATCAAGTCGGCGGCCTCGGAGAACGTCGCCACTTCATCCTTATATTCCATTTCCTTGAGCGTATCGGCCAGCCACTCCAGCCGCGCGGGCTTGCGGTCGGCGACCGCCGTCAGTTTCAGCCCGGGGACCTTGCCCTCCAGCAGGCTTTGGATGTGGGACGATCCCATGTTGCCCGCGCCCAATACGCCTATGCGCACAGTGTCCATGTTCCAACCCTCTTTCCGAACCGTCTAGAACCCTTCATATTATATACAGCCGCGCCTACTTCGCCTTGCCCTGCGCGGCGACCGAACTCATCTTGGCCGCGACGGCCTCTTGATCGCCCAGGTAATACTTCGCCTTCACGGTGAAGTCCTTATAAAACTCATATACGAGCGGAACCCCGGTGGGGATGTTGACCTCGGCGATATCCGCGTCCGATATACCGTCGAAATACTTCACCAGCGCGCGCAGGGAGTTGCCGTGCGCCGCGATTATCACGCGCTTGCCGGACGCTATATCGGGTTTTATCACCTCGTTGTAATAGGGGACCGTCCGCGCGATGGTATCCTTCAGGCTCTCGGTCAGCGGCAGAGCCGAATCCTTATCCGCGCGGTACTGCGCCGACAGGGCGGGGTTGCGCTCGTCGGACGGATCGAGCGAGGGCGGCTGTATGTCGAACGAACGCCGCCATATCTTCACCTGCGCCTCGCCGAACTTCGCCGCCGTCTCGGACTTGTTCAGTCCCTGCAGCGCGCCGTAGTGGCGCTCGTTCAGCTTCCACGACTTGACGACGGGCAGCCACTCGCGATCCATGCGCTCGAGAATATGGTTGAGCGTGCGGATCGCGCGCTTGAGGTACGACGTATAGCACACGTCAAAGTCATAGCCCAACTGGGCTAGCAGATCGCCAGCCTGTACGGCCTCGGCGATCCCGGTTTCGGACAGCTCCACATCGGTCCAGCCCGTGAAGCGGTTTTCTTTGTTCCAGTCGCTTTCGCCGTGCCGAACCAGCGTCAGCTTCATTATTCCATCATTTACCTTGTCCATTCGCGTTGTACCCCCTTTTCGTTCATTATAATACCATTACCTGGTACGCAGGTCAACCACGTTAACAGCCGCGCGAAATCGCAAATAAGAATTGACAGTAACTTAATAGTATGTTATACTTTCGACATAAACTTGCAACAAGGGGGACTGCGCGTGCGTAGGCTGTCCGCGTTGGTATTATGTATACTAATGATACTATCCATTTCAATCGATGTAAAGGCGGACGCGATACCGCTGGTGAACCGATCCGCGTCGGAGAATGGGATGGTGCGCGTGCGCCTAGACTCGCTGGGCAAGCCGGGCGTTTATAACCTCACGACGACCGGGGCGTATACGGCTGGCGGGATCAGTATACCCAGCGGCGCGAGCGTCACTGTGCGCGCGTCCGGCGGATCGTTCACGATGAGCGTGGGCGGGATGAATCGCGATATGGGCGCGTCGTTCTGGATGGGCAGATCGTCCGGCGGCGCGGGCGTGAAGATCGCGCAGGCCAGCGCGCCTGGCAACGTGTATCCCGGCGACATTCGATTCTACTACTCCGGCGGGTCGGCATACGCGGTATGCCGCGCGTACATAGAGGATTATCTGCTGGGCGTGGTGGGTTACGAGATGAGCAACTCTTTCCCATTGGAGGCGCTCAAGGCGCAGGCCATCACCGCGCGCACTTACGCGATGAAGCGCGTATCGTCAAGCGCCGATTACGACGTGAAGGATACCACCGCCGATCAGGTCTACAAAGGCACGTCCAGCGGCGATAACGTCCGCGCGGCGGTGCAATCGACCGCCGGTATGGCGCTGATGTACAATAACGCTTACTGCTCGGTATACTATTCATCCTCAAACGGCGGGCAGACGGAGTCCAACAAAAACGCGTGGGGCGGCGCGGCTCTGCCGTACTATCGCCTACAGGACGATCCTTACGATCTCGCCAACCCGAACTCCACCGCGCGCAAGGCGACTATCTACCAGGACTTCTCCCGCAATCCGTCCGCGTTCCAGTCGCTCGTCGCGGGCAAGGCGGGGAGCGTATCGCGCGTAAACTCGGTCGAGGTCATCGCGCCGAAGTTCAGCGCGCCCAGCAAACTATACACCCAGCTTCGGCTTGGCGTTACCAAAGCCGACGGATCATCGGCGTCGGTGACGCTGGACTTGTTCGGCGGAGCGGCTGGCGCGCTGGGAATCAGTTTGTCGAATCTGAAGAACGAGTTGTTTACAGTGGAGAGCGTCTCCGGGGGATTCGCGCTGACAGCGAGGCGATACGGGCATGGAGTAGGGTTAAGCCAGTACGGCGCGCAGCAAATGGCGAACACCGGTTATGATTACCTTAGTATAATGGGATTCTACTTCCCCGGCGCGACGCTGGTCAGGCATAGCTATACGGCAAGCCTATTAAGCGGGAGCATGGTCGCGGCGGCCTCGGCGGGCAGCGCGTCCGATCCAGCCGGGAGCGCCGGTGCGCAGGCCTCCGCTTCGTCCGCGTCTGTCGAGGCGATAGTCTCTCTTAACGATCCGTCGTCGAGGCTGAATCTGCGCAAGTCGCCCAAACCCACCGCCGCGGTCGTCGCGAAGATACCCAACGGCAGCGCGATTCAGGTTCAGAGCGCGGACGCGTCCGGATGGCTCAAGGCGGTTTACGCGGGAGCGACAGGGTACATTATGACGCAATACGTAAGATACGCGTCCGACAGCGCCGTGTCTCTGCCTAACCCATCGCAAACGTCAGCCGCCGAAGCCTCCGCGCAAGCCGCGTTGCAGCCGGAGTCCTCGCAGCCGTCACAGTCCGCGCAATCCGCGCAATCGCAGATGGTCGGCATGGGCGTCGTGGCGCTCGAGTCCAAAACCGGAAACCTGAACGTCCGTCAATCCCCATCGGATAAGGCTCCCGCCGTGATAAAGGCTCCGCATGGATCGCAGGTGGAGGTTTACGCGCTAAACGGTAACTGGGCGGAAGTGCGCTATAAAGGCCAGTATGGCTACGCGGCGGCAAGGTATATCATTATGGGAGGCGGCGCGGTATCAGTGCCGGCGGCCTCCGCGCCGTCTCAATCATCGGTCATGAGCGACGTGAACGCCTCCGGCTCAACGTCGGCGATAGTTAACACGCTCAGCGGCGAGGGCAACGTATACCTGCGCGCGAAGGCCAGCAAAACCGCGACTATCCTCGACCGCGTGCCTCACGGATCGCGTGTGACGGTACTCGGCGCGGAAGGCGCGTGGGTCAAGGTAAAGTATAACGGCAGGACGGGGTATATACTGGCGGATTATCTGGCGTTCGTATAGCGCGCGGCTTCGGAAGGAGGGATTCGCGAATGAAGCGTCCATCACGGTTGGTTATACTCGCTATGGTAATATTGGTTATGGTTCTGTCCGTTGTAATGGCGGCGGCGGAGCCGGGAGCGCGCGCGGCGGCTATAACAGTTCTGCGTCCAGGCGACGAAGGCTCCGCGGTCGAGGCGCTACAGATGGAGCTGGCGCGCAAAGGATTCTATACTTATCCTCACATAACTGGATATTACGGCGCGGAGACGGAGCTAGCAGTCAGGCAGTTTCAGCAGTCGGTAAAGCTGGCGCGCGACGGGGTCGCGGGCAAGGTCACGCTAAAGACGCTGTTCGGCAAGAATCTGGACGGCGCGCTGAACGGAGCCACTCTATTGAGCGGATCGCCCTCGCTGGCCAAGGCCGCCAAGAACGAGGAGAACACCCCGGACACGGTAACGCCACGCGCCAGTTCAACCGCCGCGCCGTCTAGCGGCGCTTCCGACGGCGTGCTGAAGAAGGGCGTGACGGGGCAAGCGGTGCTGGACGTACAGCGCGTGCTGGTGTCGCTGGGATACCTGGGCAGCGCGGACGGCGAGTTCGGCAGCCGCACGGAGAGCGCGGTAATGGCGTTCCAGATCGCGTCGGGGCTTGCGGCGGACGGGCAGGTGGGCCCTCGCACCCTAGCCGCGATGAGTTCGATGAACGCGGTCACGGCTGATAAAGCGCCCAAACCCATCGAACCGAACGGCTCGCGCGCGGAGAGGGCGGTCTCGATCGCCAAGCAGTTCCTAGGCGCGAAGTATGTCTACGCGACCGCCGGGCCTACGACGTTCGATTGCTCCGGCCTGACGCTGTACGTATTCAAGCAGCTGGGTTTTGATCTGCCGCACACCACGCGGCTCCAGTGCAATATGGGCGCATACGTCGGTTATGAAAATTTACAAATGGGCGATCTCGTTTTCTTTGACACGGTGCCGGGCAATGGTTTACAATACGACCATGTGGGGATATATATCGCAAACGGGCAATTCATACACGCGGCCTCCGGCAGTACGGGAAAGGTGACGATAAGCTCTCTATCCAGCGGTTACTACCGCAACGCGTTCACAAACGCCAGGCGGCTGCTGTAATATATACGCGTCGCGCCGCGCGCGCGGAACAGCCGCCCGCGTCCTCTATTGACCAATGCGCGCTCGAGCGCGCCGCGAACCTTGGATAATTCGAAAGGAGCGGAGGAAAGTTAGAATTTGTCGGATGGATTCCGCAAAAGCAATCGTCTATTTTGTGGAGGGATAGCAAATGAATAACGCCATATTTCGGCGTCTCATAATGTATACGCTCGCCGCCGCGACGCTCTTGCCGCCCGTTGCGGCTGCGCGCGCGGAGGATTGGCGGGAACCGGCTGGTATTGTCGAGCCGGAATCTTTCGCGGAGACTGTGCCCCCGGTCTGGTCTGACCCAAACCCGGAGTCTGGCGAGAACGTCTTGCCGGATTCATACCCGCAGGACGGGGAGAACGGCTTGACGGATCAATACCCGCAGGACGGGCAGAACCTCCTGCCGGATCAATATACGCAGGACGGGCAGAACCTCCTGCCAGATCAATACCCGCAGTATGGCGAAACCATCCTGCCGGAGCCGTACCCTCCAGCCGGAGAGAACGCCTGGCAGCAGACATACCCGCCGCCCGAAGAAACCCGACAGCCGGAATCGTACACATACCCGGAAATAACGGAGTATTATCCGCCGCTGATGATAGTGCCCGAATCCACCGGCTACGCGGTCGGCGCGTTCAGCGAAGGCTCCATTCAAGCGAACAACTCCACGCGCGCGGACGTTCTGCCGTTCATGCTCAACGATCCCGCGCCGGACTTCACGCTTCAGGCCACGAGCGGCGATTTCCATTCGTTAAGCTCCTATCGCGGCAGTAACGTTATTATCACATTCTGGATCAGCTGGAAAGAAGGATGCCTGTCGTCGCTGTCCGCTCTGCGATCGGTTCAGCGCGGGTATCCGGATTTCGCAGTCCTGGCGGTCAACTCCCTGCCGGCGGAAAACAACAACGCCGCGTGGACGCAAGAGGCTTTCCTCGGGCACATCGACTGGATCAATTCATACTTTGGCGAGAATGGTTTTGGCTTTTCCGCGCTGCTGGACGTTAACGGGCAGGCTTCGTCCGCGTTCAGGGCGGATCAGCTGCCCGTCACCTATTTTATCGACCGCGACGGTATAATCAGGATATCATGGCCCGGCGCGCTTACGCCGGATACGCTGGACACGCTGCTGGGGATGATGGCCGCCCTGGACAGGTTCTGAACGGAAGATAATACTCAAAAGTAATAATTGAGATAATTAATTAACATTAACGCAGGACGAACCTCGCCGCGCTGAGTGGCGGGGTTCGCTTATAATTGCGCGGTCACAGCCTCCGCGTTGTCGATAAACCGATGGATCGTCATGTCCGCGACGGATTTGCCATTTCTCGCGGTTATCGCGAAAACCCCCTGGTCGCTGACGTACACTTTATATGGCGAGTTCGCGTCATGCTCCCATAATCCCTCTATGCCGAAAACGGGCGGTCCCGGCGCGTACTCCGCAGACGATAACGAGTATTCGCCCGGCTCCAGATCGTCCAGCGCCATTATACCCAGCGAGCCGGTCGTTAATGTCGCGGCGATATCGTCTCCGCGCAGATGGTATCTCATCCCCGCGATACCCACGCCGCTGACCGACGCTACTTGAATATATCCGCCGTACAGCTTCGACGGCGCGGACGGCGCGGACGAACCCGATCCTGATCCTGACCTCGCGGGTATAGTCGGCGCTGGCACAGTCGGCGCGGTGCATCCGGGCAGAAGCGCGTTGGTCACGCAGCACAATGAGCACGCCAGCGGTTTATTGATGCGTCCGATGCGGCTCATGATATCGCTGACGCTATCGTTTATCTCGACAAACTCCACTGGATCGCCGTTGCCGCCGTCCAGCGCGTCCTCCACTATGCGCCTTTCTATGTCCGATATACAATTGACGGTATGCTGCATATTCGCCAGCGACGTTATGAGATTGAGCATCGACTCAACCATCGAGTCCGTGTAGGCTCTCGTTAGCGTCGACGACGAAGCCGCCGCGCGCGAGGGCGACGGACTCATGGAGGCGGCGGGAGCGGAAACCACGGCGGGCAACAATCCCCCAGCCGCGCTGGCGGCGGCAAGCGCGATAGGCTCCGCCAGATTTTCCGATACAGGATGATCATACGCCGCGTACTTTTCATTGACGCACGGCGATCCATCCTCGAAATGCCGATGAACCTTGCCAGGCACGCACGCTATCGGCATATCCGGCTCGCCATCGGGATCGTCCAGCGCGGTATAATCCCTGCAGTAATAGACGTCGCCGCCGGACACGCTTCCATATATGCCGCCCCTGTAAATATTGCAGGTCTGTCCATCCGCGCAGTTTCCATCCTCGACGGCGACCGCGCCGTTGTTCCAGCAGTCCATTATGCGAACGGCCTCGCCATACCCCGCTATCCCTCCGACACAGCACTCGGGCGCGGGATCGCGGCAGTATACCTCCGCGTCGTTCCAACTATTCGTAATCGCGCCGTCTCCGACGCATCCGCCAATAACCCCGGCGAGGCACACCCCGCGCGGCGATCCCGATCGCGAGCCGCCCGCGCGCTCTATGAAAACCTTACCCGCGCCGCCGCATCTGTCAGCCCGTATGCCGGACGCGTATCCGACCAGCCCGCCGACGCATATGGTCATCCCGTCGGACGCTTCGTCATAGACGAACTTGACGTATCCGTCCAGCACTCGGCAATTCGACAGCGTTATGTTATCGCCTCTGGCCACCAGCGCGCCCAGCGCTTGTACGTAGCCTTCTATCGGCGCTCCGGCGCTTCCCATCTCTATCGCCGCATACTCGACGGTCAGCCCCGAGAACGTCGATCCCGAGCCAACATACTTGAACAAAGGCGCGTTGAGCCGATTGATCGAAACCCCGGGCGCGGCTCTTAGCGTAATCGTCGAGACCGTGGAGTATGATTCATTAAGCGCGGACCAGTCGATACCGCCGCGCGCGATCGTGTATATCCCAGGCTCCCACGCGTCGGATGGATCCGGCGGCGTCGTTATCAAAAAAGGTACCGTTGCCATTGGCCAATCCTCCATACATGCCGCGCGATGAAGCCGCCAGGCAAGGCGGCTCCATCACGCGTTGAGTTATACGGAGTACCCCATGCTTTGCGCGGCTATATCCAGATAAGGATTCGCCGGCTGTGCGGACGGCCTCTTATCGGCGTAGCCGCCGTAGCCGTACCCGTTGTGCCCGCCGCCGTATCCATACCCAAACGGCGTGAACCCGCCGCCAGGGATATGCCTGCCGCAGCCCGGCCAGTACGGGAAATAGGGATACCATCCGATATTGCCACCCCACCATCCCGGCTGTCCGGGATAGCCCGGATACGGGAACCCCGGGAACCATGGATAATGAGGCCCGTTGGGATCGTAGGGCAGTTCGTTGACTACGCAACCTTTGGCTAGATCGTTATATTCCGCGTTAGCCGCGCAGCTCTCGCCGCCCGCGAGCGGGGCAAGCGCGCAGTCGGCGGTTCTCTCGTTGGAGACGGTACCGGGCGGACAGCTTCCGTCGCAGAGTCGCGCGTATACGCACCCGCCGAACGTCTCGCTGTAATGCATCCCCGGCGGACAGCGATGCGCGCCGCAGTAGCCGAATCCTCGTTCTTCCGCCATTTAATTCAGTCCTTTCAAATGGGATTAATATATCACCATTTAGTCCATACGCATTTGTCGCCCACCCGGGTGTAGCCCGGAGCGCAAGCGCTGTTCGCGCCTGGATAATAACAGTTCGAGACCGTGCCGTAACCCTGCCTGTGATGGGTAGGGTATTGTTTCGCGCAGCCGCATCCGTCCATCACCGGCGCGTTGCACGGCGAGGCGTGGCATACGGCGGGCGCGATCGGGACGCACGCGTCCCACAGCGCGCTGAACCGGAACCCCTTCGGGCACTTAGGCATGCAGGCGTGACCCGGACGGCGGTAACTGGATACATATCCGGGGAAATATCCTGGGCAGCAAGCGGGGTTGTACCCTGACGACAGTACCGGATCAGCGTCAAGACCCGTCCCGTATAACGGCGCGGCCGCGCCGCGTATGGATGTACCCGCGCCGCCGGACAAAGCCGGCGCCGCCATATCAAGCGTTTCGCTTATTTGGTCCATATCGTTTTCCATATGATCCAAGCCGAAATCGGCGGGATCCATTCGTATCGGTTCCATGTAGTCCCTCCAGCGGCGCCCAAGGTTTGGATTACTCCGCCTGGTTTGCGATAGGCCCGCTACTGGTACGGTATGCGGGGCATGAAATTGTGTGCGGGCGGCGGTCGAACCCGCCTACCGCCCAGGGCATAGGATATACTGCCTCGCGCGGTTCGTCCGTACGTCCGCGCGGCCTTTTTGCCCTCTATGAAGGCTCGTCCAGCGCTCTCGCGGCGCGGCGAGGCGCGAAAAATTAACCGGGAAGGCGGCTGGATTATGCAAGGACGGGTGATGATATCGGACGCGGGGAGCCGCTTGCTGTCCGCGCATACGCCAGTGGATCTGACGGAGATGCATTCGATCCGGCTGGAAGCCAGCCCCGGCTGCCTGTACGCCCGGGGCGGGTTTCTATACTGCGCCGTGACCCCGCCCGATTCGGAGCCGAGCATCCTAAGGCTGAACCTGCCGGACTTCCACGCGGACAGGGAATACGCGGCTGGGGCGGACGTTGAGCGGATGTTCCTGTCCTACGATGGGACGCGGCTGTACGCGCTGCTAAGCGGCGCGGACACGGTGCTGATGATGGACGCGGACAGCGGCGAATGGTTGATGAGCGCGCCGGTAGGCGTCAGCCCAAGGGATATGAGGATGGATAGGCCGGGCAGACGCCTGGCAGTGGCAGGCGGCGAGTCGGGCAGCGTGCTGGTGCTGGACGCGGACACGCTGGAAACGCAGGCGGAATATCCCGTGGATGGAACGGCGGTGGGCGCGTTCTTCGCCGCGGACGGATTGGTGACGCTCAGCGAGAGCCAGGATTACGAGCCGTACGGGGTGGTGGGGATCATACCCGAGCGCGGCGGATACGAGCCGGTGTGGGAGCTGCCGGGCATGCCGTCGAGTTTCGCGATGGGCATGAACGGGCTGCTGGTCGGGCACATGAACACGATCACGCTGCTGAACCTCCAGCACCGGGAGACGCGCTGGAGGATGATCGTGCAGGGACTGCCCGACAACATAACGCCGATAGGGCGCCTGGCGTGCTATATGGATAGATTGACGGGGCGGGTAGGCGCGGTGGATTGTTTCCAGCCGACGCTGATGAGCGTGATCCGCAAGACGGAGCCGTCTGGCATGGCTTACCTGTGAACACACAAAAGGCCCTTCCCGCGTAAGTATATCTCATATACAAAAGCGGATCGTGGACGAACGTCCCCAGGCCGACCGAGCCGGGGAGCGCGTTCATCTATGACAATATAATAATCCGTATACCGCTGAACGCTGGGGGGTCCTAACAGATGACGCAGCCTAACCCCTTGAGCGGCTCCGCCATTCCTCCGCCACGATCAAGCCGCGGACAACGGCTGGACCTGCGCGTGCTCGACGCGGAGACCGGCGAGGGCATACCCGCCGTCGAGGTGGAGTTGTATCAAAACGCGCGGCGCGTGGCGGCCGCTCGTTCCGACGAAGAAGGCCGCGCGGCGTTCGCGCCGATCGATCCGGGCATATACCAATTGGTTCAAGCATCGTATCCCGGCGGCATGACGGGCATATCCGTAAAACCAATAGTGATAGTAGGCGAAAACGGTTCGCTGTACCTTGGCAGCGAGCCTGTCGATGAAATCCGGATACTGAACTTTCATCTAAGGCGATGAGCCAGCCCCTTCGCCGTCCCTCACGGGCGGCGAGGGGGTTATATAATCAAGTCCTTTTGCGCATCGTGTATCCTGTTATAACCATTGTCGCGACCAATGCGCCCAGATCGTCGCTTATCCGCACCAGATAGGATTGTATGGTGTTGCCCCGCGACTCCAGCTTCGCCTCGGCTAGAAGCCGCGCGCCCTTGGGCTGGCGATGGAAGTTGATCGTGTTGGACAGCGATACCACCCTAGTATCCTCATCGTTGGTTGCGACCGCGAACGCGTAGTCGCCCAGCGTGAATATTACGCCACCCTGCACCGCGTCGTCCACCCGGCGGTGTTTATCCTCCAGCGTCAATCCCACCACCGCGCGACCCTCGCCGACCTCGATTATCGACGCGCCCATCACCTCGACCGCGAACTTATCCGTAGCCTCAAAGAATGCCGCCGCAGACTCTTTATCCCTCATGTCCATCACCCCCGCGCGCTTAGTTGGTTGACTATAACATAAGCGCATGGGATTGGCAAGCCGGCAGTGTGTGGGCTAGGCGCGCCGTGATGCGAGGCGGGGGGATCACCACCGGAGCACCCTTCCGGGCAAGAACGCTCTCTACCATTATATCCTATATATGCCAATAATTACCTTCCATCGAATTCCCAGCGGTTTCCACAAAAAAGCCAGCGAATTCCAATTAAGAACCATCAAATTCCAGCAAAAATCCAGGATGGGGCATAAAATTTAAACCTTGTAAATTTCTATCGGCTGTGATAGAATCCTATACGTGACCGTATGGGAATGAATGGGAAAAACGGTGTATTATGGATAAACCAATAACGCGCGCGACAGCCGCCGCTCTCTGTCTGCTCGCTATGATATGTTTACCGCAAGCCGCCGCGCTGGCCGATCTATCGACGATACCCCCGGGCAGCGCCGAAAAAGTCGGCGGCGCGACCTACATTACAGCCGATCCCGATCTCTCCGCTCCGGCGACGCTCTGGCTTGCCGCCGTCAGCGCGCGGATCGGGATAAACGGCGGCGAACCCGCGCGGCTCATCCTAAGCGACGGTCGAACGCTGCCGATCAACGGCGCTCCGCTTTCCGGCGCGTCGTTCGCGGTCGTCGCGCTTAGCGCGTCCGGCGAGGAAAGGCCATGGCCCGATCCCTCCGATCCCGCCCGGCCTTGGGTAATCGATATAGACTCGCTGCCCGAGCCTCTGCTCCTGCCGACTGAACCGCCGCTGTATCTGCGCCAGTTATCCGCGCCCGACGGGTATTCCATCATAACCGAACTGATCCCGCTAACGGGAGCCGTTCCATTCGGCGAGACGCTCGATATCGTCAACCAACCGGCTGGAGGACTCCTACAGGTATCGTCCCACGGGAGCGCGTCGTTCACGCTCGCCGACCCGGACGGAACGGACGCGGCTTCAAGCGCGGTCGAGCCTGGACTGCCATGGATCGGACTGCTTCCCGACGGCGAGTATCTTTTCTCGCCCAGCGTCCCGGATGGATACGCGCCCGTCGATCCCAGCGTCATAACGATCTTAGACGGCGGCATGTCGAGCGTTGACATATCGTGCGAGCCTATGCCCCGGCTGGAGATTCGCATACGATCGGCGGCGTTCACGCTGTCCGGCGAAAAGACGCTCACGCCCGTATCCGGCGAGAGCGTGACGCTAACCTCGCCCGACGGCTCCGTTATCCGCATGCTGACCGACGCGGACGGACTAGCCCGCCGCACCGATCAAGACGCGTCCGATACGCCTACAGCGCTGCCCGGCGCGTACACGCTGCGCGCGGGGCGCGAACCCGAACGCGCGATACTGCTGGAGTCCGGACAGGATTTCATATGGGATATATACACGCACGACGGCGCGGGACAGATTCGACTTGACGCGCGGTCGTATGATACGCGCGCGAACTCCGCGCCGCTTAGCGGCGTTAGCGTATCCATTCACGGCGAGGCTGGCGCGGGCGGCGGCTCCACGCTATCGCGCACGCTGACCACGGGCGACGCGGGCACGGTCTGGCTGTCCGATCTGCCCGAGGGCGCTTATACGCTCGAGTTGATGAACGCGCCGCAGGGTTATTCCGCGCAAGTCCGTCAAGTGGATTTCGAGATTCGCGGCGGCGAGGAGACCTCCGTGACGATCGCGTTCACGAAGGACGCGCGGGTGTATGTTGAACGCGTCGGGCGAGTCGTCGATGGCGGCGGCGCGGCGAGTCTATCGCCATTGCCCGGATCGTATAATGTTTATGACGCGTCCGGCAACTGGATCGGATCGACCGACCCCGTTTCAGGTATCGTCTTAACCGCTGCGGCTAACGGCACGGATTACACGTTCGTCGAGTCCGAACCCGCCGATGGATTCCAGCCCGACGGCGTCGCGCACACCTTGACGTTGTATCCGGGCGAAACGGTGACGCTGGACGCGTTCGCGGACTCGACCGCCGGATTATTCTCGCTATCGCACGAAGATCCAAACGGCGGTGCGGTCAACGGCGGCGCGTTTGAATTGACCCGCCTGGATATCCCCGGCGAACCATTGCGCTTCACCCTGGGCAATAACAGTTATTACGATGCGCCGTACCCGATCCCCTCCGGACGCTATCTTCTAACGATAACCGAAGCCGCCGATGGTTACATGGCTGATCCGTCGCGCGCGCCGATCTCTCAAGAATTGATTATAGAACCATACTTGCGCGGAGACGGCTCGCCGTCGGGATCGCGCGCGCGGGCGGTATTCATCAGCGAACCGATACCCGAAGGCGCGATGTATCCAGCAGCGCCCGCGCTGATAATATCGGAAACAATCCTCGACCTGTCCGCGGAGCGCGAAGCGCGCGTGACCATCATGCCCGCCGAGGTTCCGCTGCCCGTTCACTCCGTCGAATTCATTATAGATATGAACGATGAGTCCGGCGTATCGTTATCCAATATAACTATACCCTATGTCGATGGAGTCGATTGGGCGAGTATATCCATCGGCGACGGCGTGAATTGGATCGATGAAACCATACTGACGCCGCCCGCGTCCGCGCGCTGGGACGATGTGCGCGCCAACGTGCGCCGCGCGCGCGTTACGCTGACCAGCGAAAAAGTATTCTCGTTGAGCGGGCTCGCGCTGGACGCGACCATCCGCGCTCTGCCCCGGATGTCGGTGGATTCGACGCTCGCGGTGAGCGCGATAACTCGAATCGAGACGCGGATTCAAACCTCCGCGACTCAAACAAGCGTTATCGAGGGACGATCGTCCGCGACGGCGCGCGTCGAGTTGATCACCGCGCATAGGCAGTCGCAAGGCTCCGTGTTCGAGGATCCCGACATGGATCGGATCAGGGGAACGAACGACATAGGCGCGCCGTTCGTTCGAGTCACAGCCAGCGACGCGTCGGGCAACGTGATCGACGAAACCGTAACGGACGCTGACGGCGCGTTCGCGTTCGACAAACAAGTCCCCTCTAACGCCGTGCTGACGCTATCGTTTGACGAGCTGCATGAACGCACGCCGTCGCGCTACGCGCTGTTCGCTCAATCGGGATGGCGTTTCGCGGTGCTGCCCGAGAGCGCGCTCGCCGGGATTATCATTAGTCCGCCGTCACTGCCGCCGGACTCTCCGGATATATGGATCGCGCTGACGCGCAACGGCGAACAGATCGCGAAAACCGCGCCCGACGAGACCGGCGCGTTCCGTATCGGCGAGCTTGCCCCGGGCAGGTATGAATTGATAATATCCCTGCCGCCCGGTTATCTGCCCATAGACCCGCCTGGTTTTGTCGAACTACCATTCGGCGCGATAACCAACATCGAGCTAGCCGCGCGCGAAGCCGCGTCAATCTCCGGGAGCGTGACCGTTCGAGGGTTAGACCCGTCAATCGCGGAGCACGCGAGCGTGATACTGTCCAGCGAGTCGGGCGCGGCGGTTTATGAAGCGGAGGTCGGTATCGACGGCAGATTCACGCTGGATACCGTCGAGCCTGGCGAGTATACGTTACGATGGAGACTGCCCTCTAGCGCCGCGCTCGAGGAGGGCGCGCCGTCAAGCGAGATTGTCGCGCTGCGTTCGGGCGAACGCTTGACGCGAAGCGTAACGATCGTGCCTGGAGCGTCCATCAACGGCACGATAACGGATCACGCGGGCATAGCGATCAAGAACGCCTCAGCGCGGCTGACCATGCCGGACGGATCAACCTTAACGTCAACGATCGACAATAACGGAGCGTTCTCGTTCGCGAATCTCGCGGCGGGCGGGTACGCTCTCGAACCGATCCTCCCCGAAGGCATGATCCTCTATGCCGGAGAGCGGAGCTTCACGCTCGAGGCCGGCGGCGAGACTCGCGCGGAGTGGACAGCGTTCGTGCCTGCGTCCATCGAGGGTACCGTATGGCTGGACGACGGTGGAACCGGCGCGCCTCTCTCCGGAGTGAGCGTTACTGCGCTTGATGATCAAGGATATGAATTATCATCAACCGTGACCAACGGCGAGGGTGGTTTCACTCTGGAAGGACTGCCTCCCGCGAAAACATTACTGCGCTTGACCGCGCCGGAAGGGATGGCGATTACCGCCGCGTCGGAGTCCGCGCTTCGCGAACCGCTCCAGCTTGATCCCGGGCGCGGCGTGACGGTCGGGCGCGTCGGCCTGGCGCGAGTCTCCACTATCGAGGCCAGCGTCTGGCAGGATCGCAACGACGACGGTCTGCGGGATTCGGAGGATCAATCGCTGGACGGAGTAACCGTCACGCTGTATAAGGACGGCGAACCAATCGACGCGCGGCGAACTAACGCGGACGGTATCGCGGCGTTCGAGAGTGTTAGGCCGGGCGGGTATCTATTGGAAGTAAGCGTGCCGGAGCGTTACGCGCCGCCCGTTGGTTTTGACCAGCCGATATGGACGGTTAGCGTTGGTTATGAGCCGCAGACCATTCCCGCCCGGATACCGTTGACCCCGCTCACCGATTTGACTGGATCGGCGAGACGCTCCGACGGCGAACCCGCGCCCGGTTTAATCGTTCGCGTCGAGACGACGGACGGTAAGACGGTTGCCGAAGCGTCGTCGGACGAGGGCGGTTCGTTCGCGCTGACGCGCGTGAGGCCGGGTAATTATACTATCACATATATCACGCCGGGGTACGGCTGGGCGTTCGAGGAGACCGACGAACGGTCGATCACGCGCGCGGTCACGGTGGGCGACGGTACGCGCGGACTTACCGTGCCGCCATTAGCGCAGTTGGGCGGGATTAACGGTACGGTATACGCGGACGCGGACGGCGACGGCGCGCAAGACGAGGATGAGCCTGGACTACCCAACGCGTCGATATCCATACTGGACGGCGGCGGGCACGGTATCGCCGATATCGAAACGGATCGTCAAGGCGCGTTCAGCGTTGACGGGTTGAGGCCGGGATCATACACAGTCAAGGTTAGTCTGCCGGAAGGATACTTGAGCGCGGCCGATACCCAATCGTGGATCGTGGCGCTGGGCATGGGCGGTTCAGCGTCGATAGGTTCCGTCGGCGCGTATAAGCCGGCCTCGCTAGAGGGTATCGTCGTTGACGAGTCTGGCGCACCGCTCTCCGGCGCCGCGCTGTCGCTGTCACGGTCGGGCGCGCCTGTCGGCGCGTCAACGACGGGCGAGGATGGCTCGCTGGCATTCCGTGGGCTGAAACCGGGATCATACTCGCTGAGCGTGACCCTGCCCGGCGGTTATCTCTTCGCGGATCGAACGGACTCCGAGCCGCTGGAGTTTACGCTGCGCTCCGGCGAGCGTCTCGCATTAAACAAGGTGGAGGCGGTTCAATCATCGTCGATATCGGGCGTGGTATGGCTTGACGCGGAGTACGACGGCCTGCCCGGCCTTAACGAAACCCCGGTTTCGGGCGTGATGATCACGCTGCTGGACGAATCCGGCGGCGCGATTCGACAAGCGCTAACGCAACTGGATGGATTGTACTCGATGGACTTACTGCCGCCTGGAGAGTATCGATTGCACGCCGCTCTGCCCGACGGACTGATATTCACTAAACCGGAGCTGACTATCGAGGGCGGGAGCATCATGCCGCTGACCAGCGGACGGCAGGCGTTCAGCGGCGCGTTTACGCTGTTGCCCGGGCAGTCGCTGTCGAGTCTGGGCGTTGGCGCTGTCGCGCCGGGCGCGATCGTCGTGGAGACTTACGCGGACGCGAACGCCGACGGACAGCGCGGTTTGAACGAGCCGCCGCTATCCGGGGTGACGATCTCGCTGACGGACGAGTCCGGCGCGTCAACCGCGTCCTCGACTGGCGCGGACGGGCGGCTTCGGTTCGAGCGGCTCCGTCCCGGCGCGTACTCGCTGGAGTATCGCTGGCCTGAAGGTTATGTCGGCGTAAACGTCGTTGACGAGATTATACTCGCGATGGGCGAGTCCCGCGATGATCCGCGCGCGGGCGCGGCTGTGCCCGGCTCCGTGTCTGGTATCGCGTTCGAGGACATGGACGCGGACGGTCTGCGCGGCGCGGACGAACCCGCATTGCCCGGAGTCGGCGTATCGGTCGAGACTTCGAGCGGGATCGTATCCACTCAAACGGGCGAGGATGGATCATACTTCATCGACGGACTGCTCCCGGGCATGGTTACGGTGAGGTTCACGCTCCCGCCCGGCATGATATTCACGCGGCAGAGAGACGGCGGCTCGATCGCGGAGGCCTTGGACGGGAATGAATCGTCCGCGCCGCCGCTCGCGCTGGCGATGGGCGGCTCGCTGGCAAACGTTAACGCGGGCGCGTTACGATCGGGTACGGTCGGGGATTACGCGTGGATCGACCTGAACCTTAACGGAATGCAGGACTCCGCCGAACCGGGCTTGCCCGGCGTTAATCTGACCCTCGAACGCGCGTCCGACGGGCTATGGACCCGCGTCGCGGAAACAACGACCGACATATACGGGTTCTATGAGTTCGGGGATGTTAGGCCGGGCACTTACCGCGTGTCGGCGCGCGTTCCGGAGGGTTACATCCCGACCAGGCGCGCGGAGGGCGTGCCGGAGATCAACAGCAAGCTCGGTTTCCGCGCGGAGAATCCAGCCGCGACGGATCTGATCATAGTCGAATCGAACGGGCGCGCGCGCAACGCCGACCTGGGTTTCGCGAGAAGCGACGACGCTTACGCGGCCGGATGGAAGACGGTGGGCGGCGGCGATTTGACACTGCCGTAACGGTCAAGCGTTAACAAAAGATCGCAAAAGATCAGGCGTTAACTAAAGATCGTAAAGATCAGGCGTTAACAAGAATCGCAGAAGAACACTTGAACGACGCGTGGAGGTAACGATGCTGGAGCAGCTGGTCAATGGCCTGCGCGGGGTGATCCTTGGGATAGCGTGCGTACTGCCGGGAGTAAGCGGCGGCGTGATCGCGCTTTCGATGGGCGTGTATCAGCCGATACTTGCCGCGCTGATCCATTTCGGACGCGACGTAAAGGGCAACGCCAGATTCCTCGCGCCGCTGGCGCTGGGCGGCGGGATCGGCGTACTGCTGACCGCGCGCGCGATGAGCGCGGTGTTCTCTCGCGCGGAGGACAGCATCACGATACTGTTCATAGGATTGGTGCTGGGCGGACTGCCGGCGCTGTGGGCGCAGGCCGCCGCTGGCAAGGCTCCGCGCGCGATAAACAAAAGCGCCGCTACCGCGTCGGCATGGTCTACGCGGCACTGGATACTGAACATCTCGCTGATGTTAGCCGGATTCGCGCTGATATTCCTGTTCGGACAGCTGGGGCGCGTGACGGACGCTGTCGGCGAGACGCGCGAGTTCGCGGGGTGGATCGCCGTGCTCGGCGGCGCGATATACGCGTTCGCGACCATCGTGCCGGGCGTTAGCTCGTCGTTCCTGCTGCTGTACCTTGGCATATACCAGCCGATGATGAACGCGATTGGTTACCCGCTGTCGCATCTGGGCGCGCTGGCTCTGGCTGGCGCGGGCGGGCTGGCGTGCGGCGTTGCGATGATCAGGGCCGTGGAGTGGCTGTTCCGCAGATTCCCCGCCGCCGTCCGGTTCGCGGTGATGGGTTTCGTGTTGGGTTCGGTGTACATCGTGTTCGACTGGCCCGTGTTCGCGTCGCGCTGGCTGATACACACGCCGCTGCTGGCGGCTGGCGCGGTGGTCGCGATATTCTTCGAGCGCGCGTTCGCGATGAAGGACGACGCGCCAAAGGAGGCCGTCTGATTAGGATGACGCGGGGCAAAGATTATACTCGCAAAGGATTCCGCGCGGCGATGCTGGCTGCGGCGCTGGCTGTCGCGCCTTATTCCGGCGCGGCTCGCGCGGAGGTTTACGTATTCCCTCAATCGGGGATTCGCGTCGAAACGGAATCTGACGAGCGGTTAATCGCGGCGCAGACGCTGGACGGGCAATCGCTGTGGCTCGCCGGGCTTGGGATCGACGCGGACGCGCTAGCGGCGTCTCATTACGCAGAGCGCGTATTGTTTGAGATTATAACGGAAGACGGGGTGCGCGTCACGCTGTCGGAACGCGATCGCCCCTCGCTCGGCGCGGATGATCGATCGTCGCTGGAGCCTCTCGCAGCGTTCGCGGACTGGTTCGAATGGATCGACGGCGATTGGCTCAGAATCGCGAACGCATACGAATCCATATATCAAATGAGGGACGCGGCGATACGATCCGGCGCGTTGATCGAGCTGACGGCGCGCGCTCCGTTGAGCGCGGGTATCGACGCGGCTAGGGAGGCGTTGGAGTCCGTTAAGGAGCGCGTGCGGTTCATTGACAAGCGTCCGCTCGAGCCGGACTCGCCCTCGGAATACGCGCCCTCGCCGCTTACGGGTATCGCGCGCAGGATCGAGTCGTCCGGAATCGCGCCGCTTGCCATAACCGATCTGCCCGCTTGGACGGACGACGGACGCATATCGATCAAGGGCGAGACCGAACCAGGTGCACACATAACCATTATGGTTGATGGGCTATCGCTAGCGAACGCAAAAGCCGACGCGGACGGTTCATTCGCGCTGGAGATTACTATAGAGGGCGAGAACGGCGAACGCAGGGTGGAGATAATCTCGGAGCGCGGGGGATCGTCCGCGAGAAGCGCGTATACCGTACTTCTCGCGCGCGGGGTGACTCCGCTGATGATCGAGCCTAGCGTCTACCCGGTCACGGACGCGTTCGACCTTTATGTTTACACGCTGCCCGACGCGTCGATCGAACTGACTACGCCCAGCCGCTCTATGCGCGGCCCCGCCAACGGCAGTGGGTTTCTGTACTTCTCCCTTAGCATCAGGCGAGGACAGAGCGCCGATTACACGGCGACCGCCTCCGCGCCCGGACTCGCTCCCGCCTCCGCGCGGATCACGCTCGAGCGGACGCTCAGCGAGCAGGAATCGATACAGGACTTCCGCGCCAACGCGCGAAGCATCCCTTACGACCGGCTTGCCGGGGACGAGCCTGGCGCGGCCGGCAGGTATGTAGAATTGAGGGGATTGATCGGCGCGGTCGAGGAACACGATGGATTGCCCGCGCTCGTGCTGTACACATCCAACCCGGGGATGGGAAGCTGGCGCGATCCCGTATACATATACTGCGACAGGACGCTTCGGTTCGAGCAGGGGGACGTGCTGACGGTTTTAGCCGTGACGCGGGGCGAGACGGCGCTGGTCTCCGGCGAGGCCTTGCCCGCGCTGGACGCTATGCACTACTTAAGATAATCTTCGATCGAGATAATCGTTAATAATTATAATGGACAGACGGGAAGGAGAGTCTATGTGATTATGAGGACGTCGATCCGGCGCGCTAGAACGATAGGCGCGGCGCTGTGCGCGATTGCCGCTATGGCGTTCGCGTCCGGCGCGCTCGCGCTGGCTACCACGTTGCCGGCGTATCAACTCGTCACCGCGTTCCCCGACGGCTGGACGGTGGTCACGCCTGAAACCGCGTCACGGTACGCCGCTCTGCTGGGCGTGTCGCCCGAAGTAGCCGCCGACGTGATGCGCTCCGACAACGTGATCGCCGCCGCGTTCGGAACCGGCGCTGACATAGCCATGCGCGTTCGGATGGAGGAGACCAGCCAGTCGGCGGTATACTTCGATATCGATAGATACACTACGGCTATGCGCAACGCTATCCGCGCGGATTACCTCGACGCTGCGGCGTGGAAGGTGACGGGGCTGCGCTTCTCCGCCGCGGAGTGGAAAAACCCGTCCAAGTCCGGCAGGTATCTGCGCCTCACGTACAACAGGCGCTCCGAGGGCGAGACCGTCGCGCGCGGGTTGATGGCGTTCACCGTGCGCAACGGACGCGAGGTCACGCTTCAGATCGAGGCTACGGGCAGGCAGCTCGCTCCCAAGGAGATTCAACTGTTCGACGAGTGGATCGCGGCGACTTCGTTCACGCCGCAGTTGGATATGCCGCTGCTGCCCACGGAATTATCGTTCGACAAACCTTTCGTCCGCGAGTCGAATAGCCTGACCGTCCGGGTGCGCGGCGCTACCGCTCCGGGCGCTTTGGTGACGGGCAGTCTTTTGCAAGGCGACGACGCTCCGTTTAAGGCGGGCGAGGCTGCCGCGAGATCCGACGGCTCATTCACGCTTACGCTGACTCTGCCCCGGGAAGGCACGTGGACTCTGCTCATCGCGTCAGAGTTGGAAGGCCGCGAGACTACAAGCGTTGAGACTCAACTATCCGCGAACGCCTCGCGCATACCGATCAACCTTAACACGCCGCTGGAAGGCGAGGTTTGGGACGCGCAGCCGCGGCTCGCGGGTAAGACTCTCGCCGGAGTCGAGATCACCGTGTCGGATAGCGGTTCCATTAGCAAGCGCACGACCAGCGACGGCGAATTCTCCATCAAGCTGAACCCCGATCCTGCGGGCACGCGCATCGTTACCGTCACGCTCAAGAAAAAGGGTTATGACGAGAGAACCATCCAGTATGTATTCGATCGGCTCTGGCACACGGACGATTACGAGGCGTACCTCAAGACGCGCGTGCAGAGCCTCTCTTACGCGAACCTTATCAAGGATCCGGCGCGGTACGCGGGCAGGATCGTGAAATGGACGGGTGAAGCGGCTTCCGCGTCCGACGACGAGAGCGTGACCAACATGATACTCGTCACCGCGCCGGGCAAGTCCGATCCCGCCAAGATATACTGCCTGTCGGACGATACGCCCAGGGTTGATTCGGACGGCGAGATCATCGTCTACGGAGAGATAACGGGCGACGTTTACACGATCGACTCGGACGGCGGCGAGGAGCCGGAGACGCTGCCGATCATGAAGGTATTGATGATCGCCAGCGACTAATACGTATAACAACAGCCTCCCCCGGCGAAATGGACGCGGGGGAGGCTGCTTGTTTATGTTAACATAATCCTGTCAGTCTCTATCGCTCTCCAGCAGTTCCACCAGCGTCTTGAGCGAATCATCCGCGTCCAGATAGGCGTAGCGTCCGCTCCCGTCGCCATATTCTCCCGTCTGCGCCAGCTTCATCCCGAACGCCTCGCACGCCGCGACCGCGTCCTTCATCCCCTTCACCTTGAACGCTAGATGATGCGGACCCTCGCCGTGCGCGTCCAGATAATCGCGCCAGGTTGACCGCGCCTCGTTCGGCTCGATGAGCTCCAATTGTAAGCCCGGGCCTACGTCGAAGAAGCACAGTTTCGCCTGCGCTTCAGGCGCCGGTTCGCCTTGATACCTCGTCTGCGTAACCGCGTAATCCCCGGCGTCCATGGTCGGCGGCGGCTCCACGCCCAGGAACCGCGCCCATTTCACTTTCGTCGATTCTATGTCGCGCACTATGAACCCAACCTGCGTCACCAGTTTGGTCTTTACCACGCCGTCTGAATCCCTCAATGATCAGCCTCCCGCGCTTAGGCCACTGCCGCGTTGAGCTTGCGAACCATCTCGTCCACGTCCACGCCGTGCGCCGTTCCGGCCTCCGCCAGCGTCTCGGCCATCGCGTGCGGGCAGCCCACGCAGTGCATGCCCATTTCCAACAGCACCTTTGTCAGTTTGCGATCCACCTTGATCACGTCGTTGATAGTCATGTCGGATGTTATCCGCGCCATCGAATGATCCTCCTAATCTCGATTATCTTTTAGACAAAACCTCGCGCTCGTATCGGCGCGCGTCCTCGATCCACGCCCTGTCGGGAGGCGCGCCCCGCGTCTCACAGAACCTGTCCCAGACGATCCCGAACGGCATCGTTAACGCTTCCTGCCTCGCGGCTAGCACCCCCGCCCCGTCGCCTTCAGCCTCCATTGCCTTCAACGTTGATACTGGCTCCAACAACGCGGCTAACAACGCCTTGCGCGTGTTCCGCGCGCCGATCACCCACGCGGCTACACGGTTGATGGACGCGTCGAAGTAATCCATCGCCAGCGCTATGCGATCCAGCGCGTCCGCGCGTACCACCTCCAGCATGATCTGCCGCGTCTCGTCGTCCAGCAGTACCACGTGGTCGCTGTCCCAGCGCACCGGACGGCTCACGTGCAGCAGCAGCTCCGGCATGAAGCATAGCAGCGCGGTGAGTTTCGCGGATATCGCTTCGGTCGGATGGAAATGCCCCGCGTCCAGCGTCAGCATTATCTTGCGCGTCAGCGCGTAGCCCATGTAAAACTCGTGCGAGCCGGGGACATACGCCTCGCTCCCTATGCCGAACAGCTTGGATTCCACGCTGTCCCGCATCAGTTTCGGATCGAGCGGCTCCTTGATGATCTCGTCCAGCGACGCGGCTAACCGTTCGCGCGGGCCTAGCGTGTCTATGGGTATCTCCTTCGCACCGTCGTGCGCCCAGTGGTTGAGCAGGCATCTTTGCCCGGTTCGCTTGCCCAGGTACGCGGCTATCGCTCGGCATCGTTTCCCATGCTCGATCCAGAACGCGCGTATCCCCGCGTCCGCGTGAGACAGCGATCCCGACTCGCTCAACGGATGCGAAAAGAACGTCGTATTAAAATCCAGCCCGTAACCGCGCTCGTTCGCCCAGTCCGCCCACGACTCGAAGTGTTTCGGCTCCAGCGCGTCGCGCGAGACCGATCCGGACGCGTCCAGGTAATGCGTGTGCAGGTTCACCTTTGACGGGCCGGGTATCAGCGAGACGGCCTTGTCTATATCGTCCCGAAGCTCTTGGATCGACCTGGCTCTGCCCGGATAATTCCCCGTAGCCTGTATGCCCCCGGTCAGCTTCGCGTCCGCGGACTCAAAGCCCAGCACGTCGTCGCCCTGCCAGCAGTGCAGGCTTAACGGCGTTTTGCCCAGCCTATCCATTGCGGACTCAACGTCTACGCCTTGCGCGGCGTACTCGGCTCCCGCCCACTCGAACGCTTCAGCCGCCGTCCATCTGGTTGCGGATTGGCTCATGATAATCCCTCTTCCCGCGTATCCGTCCGCGCGCCGCGCGCGCGAATCGCTGGGTATACATTTCGACGCGCGATCCCGTTTTCCTGCAAAATTTGTCTATATAGTCAGCCGGCTTGCTATACCACGTTCGACAGCGACAATTCGTCCCACCGCGTTATATCGTGTAGCGTGTCCATTATCTCCGCCAGCAGTCTGCGCGACTCGTAATAATCCCCTACCTCCAGCGCGATCTCCAGCTCCCGCATCGACGCGCGCACCGACTCTATCATCACCCTGCTGATCCACCAGTCCAGCGGCTCGCACGATTCGTTCCATGACCGGCTTAGCGGCGCCATCATCCCGCGCGCTGGCTCCCAGTCGCGATCCATTACGGCGCGCTCCATCTCCTCCAACGCGGACGCCGCCGCTCCCGTCACCCCGCGCGTGTACGCGGACGCGAACCACTGCAGCCCCACCACCATCGCCAATGATACTATCAGTATAATAACCTTCCTGCGCATGGTTCAGCCGCCCTGCGTGCGCAGTATTACCGGCGCGCACATGTTCTTGCAGCCGTATACCAGCAGCGTCCCCGCCGGATCAAGGCTGGCTAGCGCTATCGCGCGCGGCGAGTTGAATCCCGCTTCGTTGATCTTCTTTAGCAACCACTCCTCGTCGATCAACAGCGCCGGCAGATTCTGCCTCTGTACCTGTCCCGATAGTATCAACGGCACCGGCGCGCCTCCCGCTCCAGCCGTCACCCCCAGATCGGACGCGGTCGCGTGCTCCTTCCCCGATACCGGGAATACCGATATCTTCCCGCTCGTCTCCAGTATCGCGGAGTTAACGTCCTGTATGTGCAGAAACCCCGCCGCGCGCAGTTCGGCTAGCAGATCGGTCATCGTGAACCCCAGCCGATCCAGCGCGTTGTTGTTCAGCGATCCATTCTGTATCACAGCGTACGCTCGCCCGTCGATTATCCTTTGCAGCCGCACGCTTTTCATACAGCACAGCGTTATTATCGTGTGCATGAATATCATCGCTATCATCGGCACTACCCCGTATAACAGCGGCACCGCCGTATCTCCCATCGGCGCGGTCGCCAGGTTCGCGATCAGTATCGATAACGCTAACTCATACGGCTGCAACTGGCTGATCTGCCGCTTGCCCATCAGCCGCATCAGCACGACCATCGTCACGAACAGCACTATCGCGCGTAAAAATAGTATCAGCATATCACCCTCCGCTTCACGCTTTATTATTGTGCATTGACCCGCCGGATATGATACGCTTCATACGCTTGTTTTTGCACGGGAGCTGGTATATCATTAACCCATCACTACTTGGGAGGCGGTTCGGATCAACCCGATGGCTGACGCCCATATTATTATTAACGAATCTATAAACGCTGTGCTCCCAGACGCGGCTGTCCGCCGCGCGCTGGATCGAACCCGGCTATCTGGCTCGGTCACGGTTATCGCGATCGGGAAAGCGGCTTGGCGTATGGCTCGCTCCGCGCGCGACGCGTTAGGCTCGCGCGTCCGCTCCGGTTTGATCGTGACGAAATACGGTCACGCCGAAGGATCGATACCAGGCTTCGAGATAATCGAGGCGGGGCACCCGATCCCCGATTGCAACAGTATGCTGGGCGCGCAAAAGGCTCTCGATATCGTCGATGGACTGACGGCTAACGATACGGTATTGTTGCTCGTCTCCGGAGGCGGATCGGCGCTGTTCGAGCGGCCGCTCCCGGGCGTAACGCTGGAAGACGCGCAGTCGTTGACCAAACAACTCCTATCGTCCGGCGCGGATATCACGCGGATCAACGTTATCCGCAAGCACTTGTCGTCCGTTAAGGGAGGACGCTTCGCAAAAGCATGCGCCCCGGCGAGTGTCTTCGCCGTGATTCTAAGCGACGTGTTAAACGATCCTTTAGACGCGATAGCCTCCGGCCCTGCCGTGCCTGATACGTCAACCTCGGAGGATGCGCTGGCGATACTTAACTATTACAACATAACCATATCCGATAACCTCCGCCAAGCGATTCTTCGCGAAACCCCTAAGTACCTGGATAATGTTCATACTCAAATAACTGGTAATGTTGAACAATTATGTAACGCGGCAGGACGCTGCGCGGAGCGACTGGGTTATAAGACAATGATCCTGACAACCTCGCTCGACTGCGAAGCGCGCGAGGCGGGAACGTTCGCGGCGGCAATCGCAAGAGAGATACGTAATGCCAACCAACCAGTCTCCCCGCCTTGCGCAGTGATAATGGGTGGGGAAACAGTGGTGCGCGTTCGAGGCGGCGGCAAAGGCGGACGTAATCAGGAGCTGGCTCTGTCGGCTGCAAGGGGAATCGATGGCTTTGACGATATAGTGATCTTCTCTGTAGGATCGGATGGAACGGACGGTCCAACCGACGCGGCAGGGGGGATGGTTAATGGCGGCTTCGCCGCTCGATGCCGAAGCGAGGGGTTATCGATCGACGCGTACCTGAACGATAACGATGCGTACCATTTACTAAGGAGAATGGATGGACTGATCGTCACCGGCCCAACCGGAACCAATGTGAACGACCTAACCGTTATACTGATAAAGTAAACACCCCCCGCGCGTGCTTAGCGGAGGGTTGCGCTGGCTTTACTGCCGCTTCGCGGCTTACGCGGGGTGGACGTGGGGTGGACGAGGTGGACGAGGGATTGGTGTTGGTGGGCGGGGGTGACGCTGGGGCGCTGCCCCAGACCCCGCAAGGGGGCTGTCCGCCCCCCTTGACCCCCTGACCAGCGTGCCGCTGGACCTTCTTGGCCAGGGGTGTCCGTCCTTCCTTCCTTTCCTCCGCTCTTGCAATACCCCCTGCTGCCTACCTATGCTATACCATCTCTATGATGACCATCTCGGCGGCGTCGCCCCTCCTTGGCCCTAGCTTCATTATCCTTGTATAGCCTCCGCTGCAGCCTTTCTCTTGATTGCGCTTCTTGTACTTCGGCCCCATCTCTGTGAATAGCTTCTCTATTAACGGATGCTTTACGTCCTTCGTCCTCTCCTTGTAATCGGACTTCGACTCATCCTTACCCTTGATCTCTTGCAGATCGTATAAATACGACATCATCATCCGCCTCGCGTGCAGCTTGCTCGGCAGATCGTTCCTTGTCTGTATCGTTACTAACTGCCCTTTCTCGTTGTTCTTCTGCTTCTCTACCGTCACCTGGTTGTCGCATTCCTTCACCGCCAGGCTCACCATGTGGTCGGCTATCGCGCGCACTTCCTTCGCCCTGGCTAGCGTCGTCTCTATCCGTCCATGCCACAACAGATGAGATACCTGATTGCGCAGCAACGCCTTGCGCTCCTTTGCGGGCCGTCCCAGCTTGCGTTGATATGGCATAGTTGCTATTCCTCCTTAACCGCGAACCGCCCAGCCGCTCCTTTGAACGGCTGAGCGTCCTTCCCCTTATTCTTCTAATGACCTCAGCCCCAACCCTAGCGCCGCTAACTTCTGCTCTACCTCTTCTAGCGACTTCTTGCCTAGGTTGCGCACCTTCATCATATCGTCTTGATTCCTCTGCACTAGCTCCGCCACCGTGTTTATCGACGCACGCTTTAGGCAGTTGTATGCCCTTACCGATAGATCCAGCTCCTCTATCGTCATCTCTAGGACTTTTTCCTTCTTGTTGTCCACCGGCTCGTTGAAATCTACTGGAACCGGCTGCCCTGTCAGATTGACGAATAACGCTAGATGATCGCTCAGTATCTGCGCCGCGGTCGATATCGCCTCGTCCGGCAGTACGGAACCATTCGTCCATACCTCCAGCGTCAGCTTGTCAAAGTCGGTGATCTGCCCTACGCGCGTATCCTCTACCGCGTAATTCACCTTCCTTATCGGCGTGAATATCGAGTCTACCGGTATCACTCCGATCGGCGTCGCGTTCGTCTTGTTCCGCTCGGCGGTCACGTACCCTCGGTTTCTGTCCAGCGTTATCTGCATCTCTAGCCGCGCGTCCTCGTTCAGCGTCGCTATGTGCAGCTCTGGGTTCATTATGTCAACCTCGTCGTCCGTGGCTAGATCGTCCGCCGTTACCTCCCGCGGTCCTCTTATATCTACGCTTATCACCTTCGCGCCTTCCGAGTATAGCCGCGCGGATAGGTTCTTAAGGTTCAATATTATCTCCGTCACGTCCTCCTTGACCCCGGGTATCACGGAGAACTCATGCTGAACGCCCTCTACTTTTATCGACGTCACAGCCACGCCGGGCAGTGAAGACAGCAGCACGCGCCGCAGTGAATTGCCCAGCGTCTGGCCGTAGCCGCGCTCCAATGGTTCGATGACGAACCGGCCGTAGCAGCCGTCCCCATCCGTCTCCACGCGCTCGATCCTGGGCCGCTCTATCTCTATCATTACGCCCTGTCCCCCCTCCTGTTTACAGCGCAGTCGCGGACAAACTCTACAGTGTTCGGGCGTTTATCGCGAGTACAGCTCGACAATGAGATGCTCCTGAATCGACAGGTCGATGTCTTCGCGCAGGGGCAGCGCCGTCACGGTCGCGGTCAGATTCTCCGCGTCGAACGTCAGCCACTTGGGCAGTATGCGTCCGGTGCCTTCGCGCAGCGCCTTGAAGTGCGGGATCTCCCGGCTGCGCGGACGCAGCGTCACCACTTCCCCGGCCTTGACTAGGTATGAGGGAATGTCCACCTTCTCCCCGTCCACCAGTATGTGCCCGTGCATGACGAACTGCCTCGCCTGCGCGCGCGACGAACCTAGCCCGGCGCGGTATACCACGTTGTCTAGGCGGCGCTCCAGTAGCTGCAGCAGGTTCTCGCCCGTCACGCCCTTCATGTTGGACGCTTTCTCATAGTAACGGTGGAACTGCGTCTCCAGTATTCCCCAGGCCCTGCGCGCTTTTTGCTTCTCGCGCAGCTGGATGCCGTATTCGCTCATCTTGCGCTGGCGCGCCTGGCCGTGCTGCCCAGGCGGCGTCGAGCGGTGCGCGAACACGCATTTCGCGGAATAACATTTATCGCCCTTTAGGAACAGCTTCTGTCCCTCGCGGCGGCATAGGCGGCATACGGAACCGGTATATCTGGCCATTGCTAGTCCTCCTGATTATACGCGCCTGCGCTTGGGCGGGCGGCAGCCGTTATGCGGGATCGGCGTCACATCCTTGATCATGTTGACCTCCAGGCCCGCCGCCTGCAATGAGCGGATCGCCGCCTCGCGCCCGGAACCCGGTCCCTTCACGTATACCTCTACCGTCTTCAGCCCGAACTCCATCGCGCTGCGCGCGGCGGTCTCGGCGGCTATCTGCGCCGCGAACGGCGTGCTCTTCTTGCTGCCTCGGAACCCCAACCCTCCGGCGGACGCCCAGCTCAGCGCGTTCCCGGCTGTATCGGTGATCGTCACGATCGTGTTGTTGAACGAGGAGCGGATATGCGCGGCTCCGCGCTCCACCATTTTCTTTTCCCGGCGTTTGCGCACGACGCGCTTCACGGCCTTCTTAGGCGCCATAGCAATCCCTCCGAATCAAACAATTGGCTTCGCGCCGCCCGCGCGCGCTTATTCCCGTCACTTCGCGGCCTTCTTCTTGCCCGCGACCTGCTTCTTAGGGCCTTTGCGCGTGCGCGCGTTCTGCTTGGTGTTCTGGCCGCGCACCGGCAGGCTGCGGCGGTGCCGTACCCCTCGGTATGAGCCGATCTCCACCAGGCGCTTGATGTTCAGCGACGTCTCGCGGCGCAGATCGCCCTCGACCTTCTCGTTCTTTTCTATGTATTCGCGCAGCCTGTTGATCTCCTGCTCGCTCAGATCACGCACCCGCGTGTCGGGGTTGATCTGCGTCGATTTGAGTATCTTGCGGCTGGTTGACACGCCTATACCAAAGATATAGGTGATCCCATACTCCACGCGCTTGTCACGGGGCAAGTCCACGCCCGCAATTCGTGCCATGCTCTATCGCACCTCCACAGTCCATTGGGCTAATTATGTATGGCTTCGCGCCGCCTCACGGTGCGCCGGGGAGCGTCCCGGCGCCAGCCGCCCGGTATGGCTGGCGTTCGGCCTTGACGGCCAGGGGGCGAATCATCCTTGTTTCTGTTTATGTTTAGGGTTTTCACAGATGACCATCACGCGACCCTTGCGCTTGATGATCTTGCACTTCTCGCATATCGGCTTCACCGACGGCCTTACCTTCATATTCAGCGCCTCCCTGCGGTTTTAATCCGCCTATGGTTAATTCTTGCTGCGCCAGGTTATCCGCCCGCGCGTCAGATCATACGGCGATAGTTCCACGGTCACGCGGTCGCCCGGGTATATGCGGATGAAGTTCATCCTCATCTTGCCCGAGATATGCGCCATGATCATATGGCCGTTGGGCAGACGCACCTGAAACATTGCGTTGGGCAGCGCTTCAACGACGGTCCCCTCTACCTCAATACTGTCGCTCTTGGCCAAGTGTTTCCTCCTCCTTGCCAGCCGCGTACCCTGCGCGGGCTAAACGCGAGCGCACATGCGCATCCAAGAGCGTGCCCGAACGCGCCATTTCAACTAAATCGTCAAACCGGTCGGGCTGAGGGCGCATATGCCGGAACTTCTTCTTCTTCGGGGCGGCGATCCCGCGCGCGCGTCCGTCCGCCAGCAGCGCGTAGCCGTCCGGCAGAACGTCCATCACCACGAAGTAACCGCCCGCGTCATGCCCGGCCCGCGACAGCGCCACACGCCCCGGCTCGATCGGATAAGCCGCCGCGCGCCGGACGGCTGTCATCGTCCGGCCTCTGCGGCGCGAGCCGCGTCGGGCAGCGTCAGTATCTCCGGTTCGCCGCGCGTTATGAGCACCGTGTGCTCGTAGTGCGAGACCCAGCTGTGATCCCTTGTCGCCACGCGCCAGCCCTCGGTATCCACCTCGTAACCGCCCATCGCGATCATCGGCTCTATGGCCAGCGTCATGCCCGCCGCCAATCTGGGGCCTCGTCCCGGCTTGCCGTAGTTGGGCACCTCGGGATCTTCGTGCATCTCGCGGCCTATGCCGTGCCCGCACAGCGCGCGGATGGGCTGATACCCATTCGATTCCGCCCACGCCTGCACGCTCGCGCCTATATCGCTGAGTCTGCGCCCCGGCTTCATCTGGGATACGCCCTTCCAGAAACACTCCTCGGTCACGTCGATCAACCGTTTATGTTCGGCGCTGATTACGCCCACGCCCATCGTGTAAGCGCTGTCGGCCTGCCAGCCGTCCAGCACCAACCCGCAGTCCAGACCCAGTATATCGCCTTCGACGAGCGGCTCGTCGTTGGGTATGCCGTGAACCACCACGTCGTTGACGCTGGTGCACAGCGACGCGGGGAATCCCTCGTAACCCAGGAACGACGGCTTCGCTCCCGCGTCCGTTATCATCCGATGCGCTATCCCGTTTAGGAACGAGGTCGTCGCTCCGGGCTTGACATAGCGCCTCAGCTCCTCAAGCACGCTGTGCAGGAGTCGACCCGCCGCGCGCATCTTCTCTATCTGCGCGTCGTTCTTGATGGAGATCATTAAGCGCCGACCCGCTCTAACCGCTCGAGTATGCCGGTCAGATACGCGAACCCGTCGTCCATCGGCGTCGCCCCGTCCATCTCCGTCAATCGACCCGTCGCTTGGTAATACTCCACCAGCGGCGCGGTCTGTTTATGGTATACGGCAAGGCGGCTGAGCACGGTCTCCGGCGCGTCGTCCTTGCGTAGAACCAGCGTTCCGCCGCAACCCTCGCAGCGCGTGCGGCCTTTCAGCCGATCCACGTGGTGCGTCGCTCCGCAGTTCTCGCACACGCGTCTGCCCGAGAGCCTCTTTACGATCGCCTCGTCGGGCATCGTCATATAGATGATTTTATCCAGCTGGCATATCTCTTCCAGCGCGCGCGCCTGAGGCGCGGTGCGCGGGAAGCCGTCCAGTATGAATCCGTTCGCGCAGTCGTCCCGCCCGATCCGGTCGCTGACGATCTCGATCATCACCTCGTCCGGCACGAGCAGCCCTTGATCCACATACGACTTCGCCTTGATTCCCACGGGCGTGCCCGTCTTCATGGCTTCGCGCAGTATCTCGCCCGTGGAGATGGCGGGGATGCCGTACCTGCCCGCGACCAGCGCGGCCTGCGTGCCCTTGCCGGCGCCCGGCGGTCCCAGAAACAGCAGTTTCATTCGATGCTCCTTGACATAGCCACCTCTTAATCCTTCTACAGGAATCCCTTGTAATGCCGCATCAGCAGCTGGCTTTCCAGGCTGCGCGTCGTCTCCAGCGCGACGCTTACCGCGATCAGCAGGCTAGTCGCCGCGAACGGTACGCTGGTGGACAGCAACCGCGTCGCGAACGTGGGTATCGTCGCCAGCACGGCCAGGAACACGCCGCCGAACAGCGTTATCCGCGAGGATGTGCGCGATAGGTAATCGCTGGTCGGTTTACCTTGGCGGATGCCCGGGATGATCCCGCCGTTCTGCTGCAGGTTCTTGGATATCTCAACCGGATTAAACGTTATGGATGTATAGAAGTAGGCGAAGAACAGTATCATCAAACCTACTACCACCTGATACCATACGCCGCGCAGGAACTGGTTATTCCACCATTCGGAAATCGGCGCGTTCGGCCAGAAACCCATTATCGTGCCCGGGAACTGCATGATCGAGTACGCGAAGATCAGCGGCAGCACGCCGGTCGAGTTGACCTTCATCGGGATATGCGTGGACTGTCCGCCCATCATCTTGCGGCCCACCACGCGCTTGGCGTACTGAACCGGGATGCGCCTCTCGCCCATATCCACGAACGTTACCGACACGATCATCACCAGCGCGACCGCCAGCACCGCGAGCATCGCGATCCAACTGATGAGGTTCGCGCCGGTGACTAGGCTGGCTACGCCCTGGGTTGTCCAGGTGAACAGGTTGGTTATGATGCCGGAGAAGATCAGCAGGGACACGCCGTTGCCCACGCCCTTCTCGGTGATGTGCTCGCCGATCCACATCGACAGCGTGGAGCCGGCGGCCATCGACAGGCCGATCACCAGCCCGCTCATAAACGTTTTCTCGCGCATGCCGCCCAGGCCGTACACCAGCCCGACCGCCTGCACGAAGCCCAGCACGACGGTCAAGTACCGCGTGTACTGCGCTATCTTCTTGCGTCCCTCCTCGCCTTCCTTCTGCAGCCGCTCGAGCGCGGGTATCGCGACTGTGAGCAGCTGCATGATGATCGACGAGTTGATGTACGGGGTTATGCCCATGGCCATGATGGTCATGTTGGAGAACTGGTTGCCCGTCATCATGCTCATGAAATCGAGCAATGAGAAGCGAGCCATCGACGCTTGCACGGCGGCCACGTCGATCCCGGCCACCGGGATCACGCCGGCCAGACGGTAGACGAGCAGCATGCCCAGCGTATACAGTATCTTTTTGCGCAGCTCCGGAACGCGCCAGCAGTTGCGCAGCGTCTCGAGCATGTCAGACCACCTCGGCTTTCCCGCCCGCCGCCTCGATCTTTCGCTTGGCCGACTCCGTAAAGCGCGCGGCCTTGACCGTCAGCTTCCTGGTCAGTTCGCCGGAGCCGAGCACCTTTACGCCGTCCAATTCCTTCTTGATGAGGCCGGACTGCTTGAGCAGCGCCGTATCGACGACCGTGTCCGCCGTGAAAACCTCGAGCGACTCGACGTTGACGATCGCGTATTCCTTGGCGAATATATTCGTAAAACCGCGTTTGGGCAACCGCCTGAGCAGCGGGAGCTGCCCGCCCTCGAATCCGGGGCGCACGCCGCCGCCGCTGCGCGCCTTCTGGCCTTTATGCCCCTTGCCGCTCGTCTTGCCCAGTCCGGATCCCACGCCCCGACCCAGGCGTTTGCGCGCGCGGGTGGCGCCGGGCGCCGGAGCCAACTCGTGAAGCCTCATATGGCACCTCCGCTTTCAGCCGCGTCCCGCCCGTCAAGCTCCTCGACGGACACCAGGTGCTTCACCTGAAAGATCATACCGCGCACGCTGGGCGTATCTTCGAGCACGACGCTCGAATTCAGCTTGCGCAGACCCATCGACCCGACCGTCCTGACGTGTTTGGGCAGGCTCGCGATCGGGGATCGCGCAAGCGTAATCCTAAGCTTCGCCATCCTTTTCCCTCCTATGGCTGACCTGTGGCGGCGCTCAGCCCAGCAATTCCTCTACGGTCTTGCCGCGCAGCCGCGCCACTTCCTCAGCCGACTTGAGCAGACGCAGGCCTTCCAGCGTCGCCTTGACCATGTTGATCGGGTTGGACGAACCGAACGACTTCGTGCGTATATCCTTAACGCCGCACAGCTCCAGCACCGCGCGCGCGGGGCCTCCCGCGATAACGCCCGTGCCTTCCGGCGCCGGTAGCAGCAGCACCTTGCCCGTGCCGTAGCGCCCGGTCGATTCGTGCGGGATCGACGCGCCCTTCATCGCGACGTGAACCAGGTGCTTCTTCGCGTCGTCCACGGCCTTGCGGATGGCTTCGGGTATCTCCGTCGCCTTGCCCATGCCGCAGCCGACGCGGCCCTTCTCGTCGCCCACCACCACCAGCGCGGCGAAGCGGAAGTTGCGCCCGCCCTTGACGACCTTGGTCACGCGGTTGACGGAAACCAGTTTTTCTTTGAACTCGCTCTCTTCCCTATCCCTGTCGCGTCCCCTGCGCTCCATGCTCTGCCTCCCCCTATATCCGCGTCTTCATCAGAACTCGAGTCCGGCTTCGCGAGCGCCCGACGCCAGCTCGGCTACGCGGCCGGTATAGATATACCCGCCCCGGTCGAACACGACGCTCTTGTGCCCCGCCGCGACCGCGCGCTCGCCGATCGCCTTGCCCACGATCTTCGCCGCGCTCTTCTTATCCGCGCCGCCCGCCGCCGCGCCGATAGCCGACTCGACGGTTGACGCAGCGGCCAGCGTAACGCCCTTGCTGTCGTCGATCAGCTGCGCGTATATATGTTTCAGGCTCCGGTACACGCACAGGCGCGGCCGCTCCGGCGTGCCGCTGATCTTCTTGCGCACGCGCGCGTGACGCGCCTTGCGCAGTTCGTTCTTATCCTGGCGCTTAAACATGCGGGACGCCTCCCCTCACAGTTAACTTCGTCATTACTTCTTGCCGGCCTTGCCTTCCTTGCGCCGGATGATCTCGCCCTCGTACTTGATCCCCTTGCCCAGGTACGGTTCGGGCTTCCTGATCGCGCGGATATCCGCGGCGAGGTTGCCGACCTGCTGCTTATCCGCGCCCTTGACCAGTATCCGAGTCGGGGCGGGGGTTTCAAAGGTGATGTTGTCGGGCGCTTCCAGCACTACCGGATGGCTGAACCCGATATTGATCGTGAGCTGCTTACCCTGCGCTTGCGCGCGGTAACCGGTGCCGACCAGCTCCAGGCCTTTCGTGAATCCCGCGGTCACGCCCGTGACCATGTTGGCCAGCAGCGCGCGGTACAGGCCGTGCATCGCTTTATGAGGCTTGGTATCCGACGGCCGGGTCAGCACGAGTTGATCCGCGCCGCGCGTGACCGTAATGTCGCGGTGGACGGCCTGTTTCAGCGTGCCTTTAGGCCCCGTCACCGTGACCAGATTATCCCCGTCTATATCGACCGTTACGCCGGCGGGCAGCGGCACGGGGAGCTTACCTATTCTAGACATTATACTCTCCTGCCTTTCCTCTTACCAGACGTAGGCGAGCACCTCGCCGCCCACGGCCGCCTTGCGCGCGTCCTTATCGGTCATCACGCCCCGGGGCGTAGAGAGGATCGCCATACCCAGCCCGCCCAGCACCTTGGGCACGTCGTCGCGACCTGTGTAGACGCGAAGCCCCGGCCTGCTGATACGTTTGAGACCCGTGATGACGCTCTTGCGATCCGGGGTATACTTAAGGATAATTCTTATACTGCCCTGCGGCCCGTCGTGCAGCACGTCGAAGCTGCGGATGAATCCTTCGCTCAGGAGGATCCTCGCGATCGACTTTTTCATGTTGGACGCGGGGATCACGACCATATCGTGTTTCGCGACCAGCGCGTTGCGGATGCGGCTGAGCATGTCGGCGATGGGATCTGTTACGAGCATGTATCTTTCCTCCTTCCGCTCCGCTTACCAGCTCGCCTTGCGAACGCCCGGGATCTGGCCGGCATACGCCAGTTCCCTAAAGCAAATGCGGCATATGCCGTACTTGCGCAGCACCGCGTGCGGGCGGCCGCACAGGCGGCAGCGGGTGTAAGCGCGCGTGGAGAACTTCGGCGTACGCTGCTGCTTGATGATCATTGAGGTCTTGGCCATAACGCATCTCCTCCGTTACGCGGCGGCAAACGGCATGCCCATCAGCCGCAGCAGTTCGCGCGCTTCCTCGTCGGTCCTGGCGGTGGTGACGAATATCATCTCCATGCCGCGGATCTTATCGACCTTATCGTACTCGATCTCGGGGAATATCAGCTGTTCGCGCACGCCCAGCGCGTAGTTGCCGCGCCCGTCGAACGCGTTGCGGCTCACGCCCCGGAAGTCGCGCACGCGCGGGAGCGCGATGTTGAGCAGCTTATCCACGAAGAAGTACATCCGCTCGGAGCGCAGCGTCACCTTCGCGCCGATGTTCATGCCCGCGCGCACCTTAAAGTTCGCGATGGATTTACGCGCCTTGGTCACCATCGGTTTCTGTCCGGTGATGGCGGCCAGATCGGCCACGGCTGCGTCCAGCGCCTTGGGGTTATCCTTCGCGTCGCCCAGGCCGATGTTGATGACGACCTTTTCGAGTCTGGGAACCTGGTTGACGTTCTTATACTGGAACTTCTGCATCAGCGCGGGCACGACCTCCGCGAGGTATTTATCCTTTAACCTTACAGCCATACTGACTCCTCCCGCCCGCGCGTCAAGCGTCTATCATCGCGCCGCACTTCTTGCACGCGCGCGACTTCACGCCGTCGGCTCCGACCGTATGCGCGCCGCGCGTCGCTTTGCCGCACCTGGGGCACACGAGCAGCACGTTCGACGCGTCGATGGCGGCTTCTTTATGGATGATCCCGCCGGGCATACCCTGGCCGCGGGCTTTCTGGTGCTTGGTGACGATGGCCACGCCCTCGACGACCACGCGCCCCAGTTTCGGGAACGCCTTCATCACCTTGCCCTGTCTGCCCTTGGACTCGCCGGTTATCACAACGACCGTGTCGTCGCGGCGGACGTGCAGCTTCGGGTTTGTTTGATCCTTTCGACCGGATCGCTTGAATGATCTTTGCATGTCGGCCACTCCTTACAGCACTTCCGGCGCGAGCGAGACTATCTTCATGTAGTCCTTCTCGCGCAGCTCGCGCGCTACCGGCCCGAATATGCGCGTGCCGCGCGGCTGTTTCTGGTCGTTTATGATGACGGCCGCGTTGTCGTCAAAGCGTATATAACTGCCGTCCGGGCGGCGGCGGTTCTTGCGCGTGCGCACGATGACGGCCTTGACGACCTCGCCCTTTTTAACTACGCCGCCGGGCGTGGCCACCTTGACGCTGGCTACGATCACATCGCCGATGGAGCCATCGCGACGGAAGGAGCCGCCCAGCACGCGTATGCACATGACCTCCTTGGCGCCGGTGTTGTCGGCGACCTTGAGCCTTGTTTGCGGCTGAACCATTCCGGTATTCCCTCCTCGCTAGTTACTTCGCCTTCTCGATGATCGAAACCACGCGCCAGCGTTTTTCTTTGCTCAGCGGCCGGGTTTCCATCACCGCCACCCTATCGCCCACGCCGCACTCGTTCTTTTCGTCGTGCGCCTTGAGCTTAGCCGTGCGGTTCATGATCTTGCCGTACAGCGGGTGCTTGACGCGGGTGCGTATGGCTACCACGATGGTCTTATCCATTTTATCGCTGACCACAACCCCCGTGCGGGTTTTGCGGATACCCCTGTTTAAAGCGGCGTTTTCCGCCATGCTCCGTCCTCCTCCCGCCTTAGGCGCGCTGCCTAAGTATGGTCTTGCAGCGGGCTATATCCCGCTTGACGTTCGATATAGCCATCGTATTTTCCAGCTGCCCGGTAGCCAGGCGGAAGCGGAGGTTGAACAGTTCGCTTTTCAGCTCCTTGACCTTCCCGCTCAGCGCCTCGTCGGACATTTCGCGCAGTGTACTCGCCTTCATTCACTACCACCGCCTGTCTTTATCGCCGCCGGTTTCGCGTCCGGCTCCAGCGCGGCTTTGGCTACGATCTTGCACTTGACCGGCAGTTTATGGGAAGCCAGCCGCAGCGCCTCGCGCGCGTCGGCCTCGGCCACGCCCGCTATCTCGAACATTACCCGATCCGGCTTGACCACGGCTACCCAGTATTCCGGCGAGCCTTTGCCCGAGCCCATCCGGGTTTCGGCGGGTTTTTCGGTGACGGGCTTATCCGGGAATATCTTGATCCAGACCTGGCCGCCGCGCCTGGTATAGCGCGTCAGCGCGATACGGGCCGCTTCTATCTGATTGGACGTTACCCACGCCGGTTCCAGCGACACCAGTCCGAACTCGCCGTAGGTGATGCGGTTGCCACGATGGGCCTTGCCCTTCATCCTGCCCCTGAAAACGCGGCGGCGTTTGACGCGCTTAGGCATTAGCATGAGCGGCGCCTCCCTCCACACGTTCTGTACGATCCGGACGATCCTGGGTATTGGCGCGGTCGGGTCGATCCTGGACGCTCGCACGATCCGGTCGATCCTGGATATTGGCGCGATCCGGTCGATCCTGGACGTTCGCGCGGTCTCCTCGATCCCGCCTGTCCTGGCGCGGCGGGCGCGACTCGCGGCGCGGACGCTCCTCGCGCGGGGGCAGTTCCTGGCGCGGCTGGTCGCCTCTGCGTTTCGCGCCTGGCAGCACCTGGCCTTTATATATCCATACCTTTACGCCCAGCCGACCGTATGTGGTCTTAGCCTCGCAGAAACCGTAGTCGATATTCGCGCGCAGCGTCTGCAGCGGGATCGAGCCTTCGTGATAGCCCTCGGAGCGCGCTATATCGGCTCCGCCCAGGCGGCCTGACACCATCGTCTTGATGCCCTTCGCGCCGCTTTTCATCGCGCGCTGCAGCGATTGTTTCATCGCGCGGCGGAACGATATGCGTTTTTCCAGCTGCTGGGCTATGTTCTCGGCTACCAGCTGCGCGTCCGAGTCGGGGGATTTGATCTCCATGATATTGAGCGAGACCGCGCGGCCTGTGAACTTTTCGATATCCTTTTTCAGCTGCTCCACGCCCGCGCCGCCGCGGCCTATCACGATGCCCGGCTTGGCTGTGAACAGGTTTATCGTCATGCGGTTGGCGCTGCGCTCGATATCTATGCGCGAGACTCCCGCCGCGTGCAGGCGTTTTTTGAGCATGCCGCGCAGTTTCCAGTCCGCCTCCAGCAGGTTCGCGAAGTCCTTTTTATTGGCGTACCAGCGCGTGCTCCAATCGAGGATAACGCCCACTCGCGCGCCATGCGGGTTTACTTTCTGACCCATTAGTACGCCTCCTTATTTCTCCGCGACGACGACGGTGATGTGGCATGTGCGCTTGAGTATCGGCGAAGCGCTGCCGCGCGAGCGCGCCACAAACCGTTTCATGGTCGGGCCGGGATCGGCGAACGCGCGCTGCACGTACAGATCGCCGCGATTCAGCTCCAGGTTGTTCTCCGCGTTGGCTATCGCGGAGTTCAGCGCCTTGAGCACCAGTGGCGAGGCGGCCTTTGGGGTAAAGGTCAGTATCGCGATCGCTTGATCGACGGACTTGCCCCGGATCAGATCGATTACGATCTTGGCCTTGCGGGGCGATATCCTTACGTATTTGGCGACCGCGCGGACGGATGCGCCTTCGTCCCGGCGCGCGTCCCGCCCTGCGGGTAAATTCGAAGCCATTGCGTCCACTCCTCCCGTACGCTGATGCCCGGCTACTTCCGAGCGCTGGATTTCTCGCCCGCGTGGCCGCGGAACGTACGCGTCGGGGCGAACTCGCCGAACTTATGCCCGACCATTTCCTCGGTGATATACACGGGCACGTGCTTGCGCCCGTCGTGCACGGCCACCGTGTGCCCGACGAAATCGGGGAATATCGTCGAGGCGCGAGACCAGGTCTTGATCACGCTCTTGCGTCCCGCCTTGTTCAAATCGGCGACCTTTTTCAGCAGCGACTCGCTGATGAACGGGCCTTTCTTGATGGATCTTGACATACCGCGTCTCCTTTATCCGGCTGACAGCCCTTGGACTAACGCTTGCGGCTGGCGCGCTTTACGATCATGTCGTTGGAATACTTCTTATGCTTGCGGGTTTTAAGGCCTAGCGCGGGCTTGCCCCACGGCGTTACCGGCGCTGGCATGCCCACCGGCGACTTGCCTTCGCCGCCGCCGTGCGGGTGGTCGCACGGGTTCATTACCACGCCGCGGACGGTAGGCCGTATCCCCATATGGCGCGTGCGTCCGGCCTTGCCTATGCGCACGTTCTCATGATCGCTGTTGCCCACGGAGCCGATCGTCGCCTTGGCGATGATCGGGACGCGCCGAACCTCGCCGGAGGGCAGGCGCACCTGCGCGAATCCGCCTTCCTTAGCCATCAGCTGCGCCGACAGTCCGGCGGAGCGAACCAGCTGCCCGCCGCGCCCGGGCTTGATCTCCAGGTTATGGATCAGCGTGCCCAGCGGGATGTTGCTTAGGGGCAGCGCGTTGCCGGGCTTAATGTCGGCGGTCGGGCCGGAGAGCACCATGTCGCCGGGCTTAAGGCCTTGCGGGGCTATGATGTAGCGCTTCTCGCCGTCCGCGTAGAACAGCAGCGCGATGAACGCGGAGCGGCACGGATCGTACTCGATAGCGTTGACCTTTGCCGGCACGCCGTCCTTATCGCGCTTGAAGTCGATGACGCGGTACTTCGCCTTGTTGCCGCCGCCCTGGTGGCGGACGGTGATCTTGCCCTGCTTATTGCGGCCCGCGTGCTTGGCGAGGCGTTCGGTCAGCGCGCGCTCGGGCTTGGTTTTGGTGATCTCCTCATACGTCAGCGCCGACATGAAGCGCCTGGCCGGGGAGGTCGGCTTATAGAGTCTGGTTGGCATTGATATGGCCTCCCTTCGGTTACTGCGCCATGCCGTCGAAGAACTCGATGCTCTTGGAGTCTTTTTTCAGCGTGACGTATGCCTTCTTGATCTCGGGCGTGCGGCCTTGGGTTCTGCCCTGGCGTTTCATCTTGCCCAGAGTGCGCAGCGTGTTGACGCTTTGCACCTTCACGCCGAATACGGACTCGACCGCCTGGCGTATCTCGATCTTATTTGCGCGCGGATCGACCTCGAAGACGTATTTCTTATCCTCGAAGCCGTCGTAGGCTTTTTCGGTGAGCACTGGGCGGAATATTACGTCGTGCGGATCTTTCATGACGCGAAGACCTCCTCGGCGCGGCGCACCGCGTCCTGAGTGATCACGAAGCGATCGTGCGCCAATATGTCGTATACGTTCAGCGATCCCACGTGCGTCATGGTCACGCCGGGGATATTGCGCGCGGCGCGCAGCAGCCGCTCGTTGGACTCGGACACGACGATCAGCGCCTTGCGCGGCGAGCCTAGGGCGCCCATCACCTTGGCCATCAGCCTGGTCTTGGGTTCGGCCAGCTCGAGCCTATCCAGCACGGTGATCTCGTTATCGCGCAGTTTGCACGTCAGCGCGCTCTTGAGCGCGAGGCGGCGAACCTTGCGCGGCACCGCCACGATGAAGTCGCGCGGCTTGGGCGCGAACACGACCCCGCCGTGCCTGAACTGCGGCGCGCGGTTGCCGTGATGGCGGGCGTTGCCGGTGCCTTTCTGGCGGTATATCTTCCTGCCGCCGCCGCGCACCTCCGTGCGCGTGAGCGCGGACTTGGTGCCCTGGCGCTTGTTCGCGCGGATGGAGCGCACGACCAAATGCATCGCGGGGACGCTGACCTGCGCCGCGAACAGATCGTCGCTAAGCTCGATCTCGCCCACGACCGCGCCTTCCATACTGGTAAGAGGAATCTTTGCCATTATATCCCTTCCCCCTTGATCACGCGCGCACCGTGTCGCGCACCGTCAGGTAACCGCCGTTGGGGCCTGGCGCGGCGCCTCGCACGAGCAGCAGGTTGCGTTCGGGCACGACGCGCACGATGGTGAGGTTCAGCGCCGTCACCTTCTCAACGCCGTAGTGGCCGGGCATGTGTTTATTCTTGAATACGCGCGAGGGCGTGGAGTTAGCGCCCATGGAGCCGACGCCCCTATGGTACTTGGAACCGTGCGCCATCGGTCCGGTGTGCTGGTTCCAGCGCTGGATGACGCCCGTGAACCCGCGGCCTTTGGTCACGCCGCTTACGTCCACCTTGTCGCCTTCCTTAAAGATATCCACGGTTATATTCTGCCCGATCTCCAGCCCGTCGACGCTCTTGAGCCTAAGCTCGCGCACGCGGCGCGTAGGCGTTACTCCCGCCTTCTTGAAGTGGCCTTGCAGCGGTTTGGTCACCAATTTCTTGACGCGGCGCTCCGGGTACTCGTCAAAGCCCACCTGGACGGCGGTATATCCGTCCGACTCGACGGTCTTTTTCTGGATGATGGGGCAGGGACCCGCCTCGATGACTGTGACGGGAACGAGCACGCCCTGCGGTGTAAACACCTGCGTCATGCCTATTTTCCTGCCTACGATCGCCCTAGCGGCGACCCGTTTCGCCGAACCCGCCGGTTTGGCGTTCGCTTTTTGAACCATAGTTTACAACGCCTCCTCCCGGCTTACAGCTTTATTTCGATCTCCACGCCCGCGGGCAAGTCCATTTTGGTCAGCGCGTCCACCGTGCGGGACGTGGGGTTCATGATGTCGATCAGGCGCTTGTGGGTGCGCATCTCGAACTGCTCGCGCGAGTCCTTGTATTTATGCGGCGCGCGCAGTATCGTGACGATCTCCTTCTCGGTGGGCAGCGGAACCGGGCCGGATATCCGCGCGCCGGAGCGCTTGGCGGCCTCGACGATCCGTTCCGCCGACTGGTCGATCAGGTTGTGCTCATACGCCTTGAGCTTGATGCGTATCTTCTGGCTGGCCATCCGTTTGGATTCCTCCTTCGATTTGGGGCGCCGCCTCGCGCCCCTATCGGCCCGCGCGTCACACACCGCCGTGTGTTTCATACCTCGACCCTCCGCCGCGTTCGGCGCTTATCGGGAGGGGGTATCCGCGTCCAAGCCGCCGCCCGATTATCGGACATGGTCGGCGGCAATTCTCCGGCGGCCAACCGGTAACCTGCCGCGTCATCCCAATGGCTCGCAAGGATCGTACAATCCTTACCGCGATATAAACTGCCTCAGGAGCGTCAAGC
>JAIRSO010000037.1 GCA_031255415.1 Oscillospiraceae bacterium | reverse complement strand
TAAGGAAAAAGATAACCCTTGCGCGCGGCGCGCGTTCGGCTGTATAATGCTGATGTGCGTTGCTTTTGTTGGACTGGCGTTTTAGGAGGTTGACTAATTTTATGAAAAGATTCATGGCGGGATTGCTCTCGCTGATAGGTTTGATCGCCGCGCTGGCTGGCGCGGCGGCAAAGTATCTGACCGCGGAACAGATCGAGTCCAGCGCGTCTTGGCTGGGTTTCCTCGCGCGCGTGATCCCGCCCGAGTCGTACTGGCTTGGGCTGGCGATCGGAGGCGGCGCGTTGTTCGCGGGGTTCGGGATATGGTATATACTGGAGCGCCGCGCCGAGAACCGCGAGATGGAAGCCGCGTCCGCCGCGCCAGCCAGCCAATCCGCGATGATGTATCAAGCCGACAACGCGGATATCCGCGCGCGGGTGCGCGACCTTCTGCGCCGTTCATGGGGACGGCCTCTGCTGGCGTTGATACTGGGCGCGCTGCCTATCGCGATCGTTCATGGCGGCGTGCACGTATTTCTGCGTCCATTCCAGACCGTGTGGATGGCGGCGAGCGCGGTCGTCGTCGAGTTCATGGAGTTGTGGGGCGGCTGGAAACTCGCTTTGCCCATAATCGCCACCGGCACTCTGCCCGACTTGACCGTTATATCCAGCGATATACTGCGCGCCGTTCCGGGTATCGCGCTGCTGTTCGCGGCGTGGATATGCGTGTTCCAGCCGATCCGCGTATCGCGCGCCGGATACTTTCTGCAACTGCTATATGGAAATAAACCGTCGCCGCTGACGACGCTCGATTGTTTCGGGAATAAGTACGCGCGCGCCGCGGGCGGCATGGCTTACAGCGCGCTGTGGCTGGGATTATGGGCTGTGCTAGCCGCCGCGGTTCCGGTCGGGATATACGCGGGCGGCATGACCATCATCAATATGTATCCGGAGGAGTTGAACTCGTACCTGCTATGGCTGGCTCCGTCCTTGATCGCGCTGACCGTGATCGCGTTCATCGCTCTGGCCTGGGCGTTCGTCAACCGATGGCTGGCGTACAGCTTTGTTCCGTGCGTGATATCCAGCCAGAAGGGGCTGCCCGCGCGCCGCGCGATGCGCGCCAGCCGCTACCTGGCTCGCGGTCATAAACTGCGTATGCTGGGCATGTGGATGAGTTTCCTATATTATTTCCTGCCCGCGATCGGCGCGACGATACTGACCCCGCTCGTCAAGCCGCTGGGCGAGGTGTTCGGGTTCACGGAATACTTGAGCGTGACGCTGAGGCGGTTCTTCCTGATCGTGACGCTTGCCAATCAATTATTATGGCTGTATGTGGGGCCGCTGGCATGGTCCAGCTTCTACGCGTTCTATCTGGAGATGAAGCGCGATTACCGCGAGAATCATCCGACGCGGCTGTACATACTGGGCATATTGCCCCAGGCGCCCGTTCCGTATAAGCAGGACGCGGCTCCGCGCGGTTCCGTCGACGCGGAGACTCCGTTGAGGCGCAGGCGCGCCGGCGCGGTGGCTTCGGCTGTCGAGGGGGCTATGGATCGAACCAAAACGGGGTGACGCGGTGCCGTATAAGTTGAGGCTGGATAAACTGCTATCGAACCAAGGGTATGGGACGCGCAGCGAGGCGCGCGCCGCTCTGCGAGGCGGTCGCGTCACGGTAAACGGCGAGACGGAGCGCGACGGGGCGCGGTATGTCGATCCGGCGTTGGATATTATCGCGCTGGACGGCGAGCGGGTTGACGCCGCTCCAGCTCCGGCGGTCATGATGAATAAGCCGGCCGGGGTTGTGACCTCGACCGACGATAGGCATAACAAAGTGGTTATCGATCTGCTGCCAGCCATCTGGCGCGCGCGTGGGCTGAAGCCTGTCGGACGGTTGGATATCGACACGACCGGGCTGCTGCTGTTCACGGACGACGGCGATTTGGCGCATCGGCTGATCACTCCCAAACGGAAGGTGGGCAAGCTCTATCGCGCCGTATTGGACGCGCCGGTCACGGACGAGGACATAGCGGTGTTCGAGGCGGGCGCGCCGATGCGCGGGTATACGGCGATGCCCGCGAAACTGGAGCGCGATCCATCCGCGGACGCGGTCGCGCTCGTGACCGTCCACGAGGGTCGGTATCATCAGGTTAAGCTGATGTTCGCCTCGCGGGGACGATCGGTATTGTCGCTGGAGCGGCTGGCGATCGGGCCGGTGAGGTTGGATCCGGCGCTCCAGCCGGGGGCGTGCCGCGCGCTGGCGCCGGACGAGGAATCAGCCCTGCGAGAGTCGTGCGGCGCGGCTGACCGGAACGCGGGCCGTTAGGATTTAGTAATGCTTAACGATCTCCGGCGAAAATCTTCAGCACTGACGCGAACTCGTCCTGATGCTTGAACGCGAACGCGAGGAGCGGCTGCACGACTTCGTTGGCGCGGGTATCGCTGATGAGGGTTTTCAGTTTCCCCCAGCCTTGCTCGAAGCCGGTTTTCTCAGCCTCGACGACCGTCGCCGAGAGCAGGTTGCGCGTCTCGACGGTCACGGTCTGGATCTCGCCGGAGCTTAAGAATCCTTTGAGCAGCGCGACTATCTCGCCGAACTCGTTACGCGTGACCGAGTCGGGCAGCGTCAATCCGGACAGGTTTGATCCGTTGGCGGCGGACGCGTTTCCCCTGATCAGCCCGCCGATATAATCGACTATCCTGCCTAAGATGTTCTCGTTATCCATAATGCCCTCCTATGCGGTATTCGATGGATCGGGTTTCCCGCACATATTATTCTGAAAGGAGCGAAGTCATGCCCGCTTCGCATTACTTTACGGCGGCTGAGGACTCGCCGCACAGGCCGCGCGTGTTAAGCGTAACCGTCGGAGCGCGGGAACTGGCGTTTGAGACCGACTCCGGGGTGTTCTCGCGCGGCGGGCTGGACGAAGGCTCGCGCATTCTGCTGGAAGCGTTGGAACGGTTCGAGCCGATGACGGGCCGCGCGCTGGATCTAGGCTGCGGCTGGGGCGCGCTGGGGATTGTACTGGCTGCTAGAAATGATGGTCTGGATGTGACGATGTGCGACATTAACCCTCGCGCCGCGACGCTGGCGGCTGGGAATATCCGGAGGAATCGATTGGACGAGTCGCGAGTCCGCGCTATCGCGAGCGACGGTCTGCGGAGCGTCGCGGGCGCGTTCGATTGGATATTCATGAACCCGCCCATCCGCGCGGGAAAGGAAACCGTGCGCGGATTGATAGACGAAGCCGCCGGGAGTCTGGCGGAAGGCGGGAGGCTAGCGCTCGTGTGGCGTAAACAGCAAGGCGCGCCATCGGCTATGGCTTGGCTGGAAGGACGGTTCAAACG
>JAIRSO010000086.1 GCA_031255415.1 Oscillospiraceae bacterium | reverse complement strand
CACCCCGCGCAGCAGTACGCGTCCTGATCACCCCAACATTCCACAACATCGCTTGAAAACAGACAAGCTCCTTTCTACGAAGCCCCCCGGCATGCCGGGGGGCTTCGTATGGGTTATCCACTCCATCAGCCCACTGGTAGGTATGCAGGGTTCCTCGTCGCCCCACACTAAGTACGCCCCCCTCTGTCGCGAAGCGACAGAGGGATATCCCCTAGTGGCGTCAACCTCTAGCGACCACATAATCATCCCCGCCGATTTGTATTTCCCCCGCGAATGCCGTATACTGCCTCTTACAGAATGAACTCAGGAGGATAATCGAATGGCTCGAGGCGGCGGATTCCCTCCCATGGGCGGCGGCAACATGCAGCAAATGATGCGCCAGGCGCAAAAGATGCAGCAGCAAATGGTCGAAAAATTAGCCGAACTGGAAACGCGAACCTATGAAGCGTCGTCGGGCGGCGGCGCCGTGACCGCAAAGGTAGGCGGCAACCGCGAACTGCTCTCGCTCGCGATCAAACCCGAGGCGGTCGATCCGGACGATATCGATATGCTTCAGGATGTTATTATGGCGGCGGTCAACGAAGCGCTGCGCCAGGGCGAAGCCGCGCGCGAAGCCGAGATGGGTAAACTGGGCGGCGGTATGGGCGGACTGTTCTGATGCCGTCGGAACCTATCGCGAGGATGGCGGCGCAACTGGCGCGCCTGCCGGGCGTTGGCCCAAAAAGCGCGCAGAGAATGGCTTACCATATCCTCACGACGCCGCTGGATCAGGCGCGCGAACTGGCGGAAGCCATTTGGGACGGACGCAGGTCGGCGCGCTTATGCTCCTCGTGCGGTGACTTAACCTCGACCGATCCGTGCCCCATCTGCGCGAACGCGAGACGGCTGCGCAATCAAATCTGCGTCGTCCGCGATCCCCGCGACGTGCCCGCGATAGAACGCATGCACAGCTACGAGGGTCTGTACCACGTGCTTCACGGCGCGCTCTCGCCTATGGACGGGATCGGCCCCGGCGACATACGCATCCGCGAACTGATGGAGCGCCTGGCCTCGGGGGTGGAGGAGGTCATACTCGCCACCAACCCCGACGTGGAGGGCGAGGCTACAGCCAGCTATATCGCGCGGCTGATTAAACCCATGGGCATTAAGGTGACGCGCATCGCGCGCGGGCTCCCGGTCGGCTCCGATCTGGAATACGCGGACGAGATGACGCTAAGCCGCGCGTTCGAGGGACGGCTGGAGGTCTGACGGCTCCGCGTCAATGACGATCGGGACGCGGCGCGTCCGTTTAACAGGTATAAACCCGCGCTTCCCCGCATATACTTTATCGTTAAACTCCATCCCGTACAGATTTGATCGGGTTCGCGCCGGGCTTTCGCCTCTCGTAAAGGCGGACGGCGTCCGGACGCTCGAAGACGAGTTAATCTGAACGGGATGGAGTATAGATTCACAAACGATCCGCAGGAGGGGAATCATGAAGCGCTACGGTTTATTCCTATTGACGCTAGCCGCTGTGCTGCTGCTCGCGTCCTGTACGAGCAACGCGCCGGCGCCCAGCCCGTCGCCGTCCGCCGACGCGGCTGCCACTCCCGAGCCTACGCCCGAGGCGACAGTCGAACCATCGCCGGAAGCGACGGTCTCAACATCCGCCGATACGAACGCGTACAGGCCCATAGGCTCGTCCGTCAAAATCCAGTACGACGGCAAGGACATAAACGCCGCGCCTTACTACGGGCCGGGCGACGCGATACTGCTGCCGCTCCAGCCGCTGGCGGAGGCCATGGGCTGGAAGGTTGAGAAATCAACCAGCTCTGAAGCGGAGGCTCTGCTGCTCACGTCCGCCGGCAAGGACGACGTTATGATCCAGTATATACCGCACCAGACTGGCCAGAACGAAGTGACGGGCGTTGTCGCTAAGAAGGGAACGACGGATATCAACATCGATCCGCAGCTGCTGTTCGCGGACGGCACTATATACGTGCCCGAATCGTTTATCACCGAGGCCTTGCAGCCCGTTGAGGTTAAGTACGACGGCTCCGGGCTGGTAACGGTATCGCCTAAACAATAACGCGATATTCCCATCCTCCCTGGGAACGCGCGGCGCAAGCCCGCGCGTTCTTTATGTTCCCCTGCGCTCATATTTTTAACGGAACCCGACTGCGGCGGCGCGTCTGCCAAAAGATACCAGCCCTCCGGCGCGGGTTTTCAGACTCCGGACATAAGCGTATTGTTGCCGGGGAACCGGGTTGGTGGTACTATATCCTGGACGCTCGGGACGGCATGGCCTGGAACGGAGCCGCCGGGTATCCGGAGGAATCAGGGGACGGAGTATAATCGTGAAGCGGATAGGCATAGACGTTGGATCCACGACGGTTAAGGTCGTTGCGCTGGACGAGGACGGCGCGACGCTGTATACGGCGTATGACCGGCACCTTTCGCGCGCGCGCGATAAGACGCTGGCTATGCTCGGGGACGCGCGCGGGCTTGTAGGCTCCGACGGCGAGACGGTTTTCGCGTCGGTGACGGGCAGCGCGGGGATGGGCGTGTCCAGAACCTGCTCTCTGCCGTTCGTGCAAGAGGTGATCGCCACCCGGCTAGCCGTGGACAAACTGATACCGGACGCGGATACGGTAGTCGAGCTGGGCGGCGAGGACGCGAAGATACTCTTCCTGACGGGCGGCGTGGAACAGCGCATGAACGGCAGCTGCGCCGGAGGCACGGGCGCGTTCATCGACCAAATGGCTACTCTGCTGGACGCGAGCGTGTCCGAACTGGATGAATTATCGCTCAAGGCCACCACTACATACCGGATAGCGTCGAGGTGCGGCGTGTTCGCTAAGTCCGATCTTCAGCCGCTGCTCAACCAGGGCGCGCGCAAAGAGGACGTGGCGCGCAGTATACACCAGGCGGTGGTCGATCAAACGATATCAGGACTGGCGCAGGGGCGCGCGATTGCGGGCAAGGTCGTGTTCCTGGGCGGGCCGCTGGCGTTCCAGCGCGGCCTGCGCGACAGGTTCGCGCAGACGCTGAGCCTAGACGACAGGCACGCCGTGTTCCCCGATAACGGGCAGTATTATCCGGCGATCGGAGCCGCCCTTTTCGCAGACCAATCGGAACCGATTGCGTTCGGAGAGTTGGTATCGAGATTGAGGGACGCGCGCGAGTCGCGGTCGCTGGACGATCGCCTGCCCCCGCTCTTTGACAGCCGGGAGGATTATGAGTCGTTCCGCGAGAGGCACGCGCGCGCGGACGCGCCGCGCCGCGATCTGGCTGGATATATCGGAGACGCGTACCTGGGCATAGACGCTGGATCAACCACCACTAAACTGGTTCTCATCGCCCCGGATGGCGGCGTGCTCTACGACTTCTACAGCTCCAACGCGGGAAGCCCGGTGGAAACGGTGCGCGGACAATTGGAACGGATATACGCTATCGGGGGCGTCGGGCTTAAGATACGCGGCAGCGCGTCCACCGGATACGGCGAGGATTTGATCAAGGCCGCGTTCTCGCTGGACGCGGGACTGGTCGAGACCGTCGCGCACGCTCGCGCTGCCAGGCGATTCTGCCCGGACGTAGACTATATCATCGATATCGGCGGGCAGGATATAAAGTGCTTTACGATACGCGGCGGCGCGGTGGACGGGGTCACGCTCAACGAGGCCTGCTCGTCGGGGTGCGGATCGTTCCTGGAGACGTTCGCCAAGGCCATGGGCATGGACTGCGCGGACTTCGCGAGGCTGGGCTTATTCGCGGAGCATCCGGTCGATCTGGGATCAAGATGCACCGTGTTCATGAACTCGTCGGTTAAACAGGCGCAGAAGGACGGCGCGTCCATCGAGGATATATCCGCCGGGCTGTCTATCTCCGTCGTCAAGAACGCGCTCTTTAAGGTCATCCGCGCTAACGATCCCGATGAGTTGGGTCTTCATATCGTCGCGCAAGGCGGGACGTTCCTGAACGACGCGGTGCTGCGCGCGTTTGAATCGACGCTGGGGCGCGAGGTCACGCGGCCCGCGCTGGCTGGATTGATGGGCGCTTACGGCGCGGCGCTGGCAGCTATGGATCTAGAGTTGGATCGATCGGCGATGATCGGCGAGACGGGGCTGGCCTCGTTCAAGCATACGGTGAAAACATCGCGGTGCGGCCTGTGCGGCAACAACTGCGCGCTGACGATATCCACATTCCAGGGTGGGCGCAGGTATATCGCGGGGAACGGGTGCGAGCGCCCCGTGACCGGAGGCGAACGGAATACCCTGCCCAACCTGATGCGCTGGAAGTACGAGACCCTGCGCGCTATGTCCGGCGCGGCCTCGTCCGCGAAAGGCCGGATCGGCATTCCAATGGGGCTTAACATGTTCGAGAACCTGCCTTTCTGGACGGCGTTCTTCGGGACGCTGGGTTACGGCGTGGCTATAAGCGATCCGTCAAGCCGCGCGCTATACAGGCGCGGGCAGCACACGATCCCGTCCGACACGGTGTGCTATCCCGCGAAACTGATGCACGGACATATAGAAAGCCTGCTTGAGAAACACGCGGGCGAGCCTCTCGCCGCGATATTCTACCCCTGCATGCCGTATAACTTCGACGAGGGCTGCGGGGATAATCATTACAACTGTCCGGTCGTCGCGTATTATCCGGAATTGCTGAAGGCGAACATCCCCAGTTTGGCGGACGGCGCGCGGGGGAACGGGTTCCCTCCGTTTCTGACCCCCTACCTCAATCCGGACAATGAGCGCGCGTTCACGTCGCGGGCGCGGCGGTTCTTCGGGCACGCGCTGAACGCTGACCGCGCTGCGGTGACTCGCGCCGCCAGAGCCGCTTACGCTTCGTATCGCGCGTGGAAGAACGCAGTCCTCGCCGAGGGACGCAAGGCTATCGCTTTCGCGCGGGAGACGGGGCGCAAGATGATCGTGCTGGCGGGCAGGCCTTATCATGTCGATCCGGAGATACATCACGGCGTCGATTCCCTGCTGTGCGCGCTGGGGCTGGTCGTGCTGACGGAGGACGCGATACTGGATGCGCCAGCCCGCCAGAACGTCAAGGTGTTAAACCAGTGGACCTATCAAAGCAGACTGTATAACGCCGCGGCGCGCGTAGCCGAGGAGCCGGATATGGAGTTGGTGCAACTGGTGTCGTTCGGGTGCGGGATCGACGCGATCACCACGGACGAAACGCGCGCGATGATGGAACGCAAGGGACGATTGTACACCCAAATAAAGATTGACGAGATTACAAACCTGGGCGCGGTAAAGATCAGGCTGCGCAGTCTATTGGCCGCGATGGAGGAGCGTATGCGCAAGGCCGCGCCCCAAGACAGGATGGAGGTAAGCCATGCCGGCTGACGCGAGGGCCATGGACGGCATAGCGGACGGCGCGGACGAGCGCGTCGTTTTCACCAAAGAGATGAAAAAGACGCACACCATTCTGTTCCCGCAGATGCTGCCGATACACTTTTCGCTGTTTCAGAAGTGTTTCGAGCAGGAGGGTTATCATGTCGAACTGCTGACCGAGACCGCGCCGCGGATAGCGCGGACGGGGTTGAGTTATGTTCATAATGATATATGTTATCCTGCTATACTGGTGATAGGGCAGATGATAGACGCTCTGCGCAGCGGCAGGTACGATCTGGATCGAACCGCGCTGATGATAACGCAGACGGGCGGCGGCTGCCGCGCGTCGAACTATATCCATCTATTGAGGAAGGGATTGAAACGCGCGGGGTTTGGAAGGATACCCGTCGTGTCGCTGAACCTGGCCGGACTGGAGAAAAACCCCGGGTTTAAGCTGAGTCTCTCTCTAGCCAGAAGGCTGGTGTACGCGATCGTATACGGCGATCTGATGATGTGCGTAGCTAATCAGGTAAGGCCCTATGAACGCGAACGCGGCGCGGCGGACGAGTTGATATCGATTTGGGCGGATCGGCTGCAGGAATCGTTCCATACGCCGCGAGGGTTCCGCAGGCGCGCGATACGCGAGAATATGGACGGGATAGTCCGGTCGTTCGCGCGGATTCCCGTCGAGGGGGAACAGAAAATCCGCGTGGGCGTGGTCGGCGAGATATACATCAAGTACGCGCCGCTGGGCAACAACAACCTCGAGGAATTCCTTCTGCGCGAACAGACGGAGCCGGTCGTGCCGGGATTGCTGGACTTCCTTATATTCAAATGCGACAACCGCGTAGAGGACGCGAGGCTGTATGGATCGCGCAGGCTGACGGGACTGGGCGCCGCGGCACTGAAGGGTTTCGTATGCGGGTGGCAGAACCGTATGATCGAGTCGATAAAACGATCGCGGTTCAGAGCGCCTAAGCCGTTCGCCGCGACTAAGGCGCTCGTCAAGGATTACCTGGGTTACGGCAACAAGATGGGCGAGGGCTGGCTGCTGACGGGCGAGATGCTGGAGCTGATTGACTCCGGCGCGCCTAACATCATATGCGCGCAGCCGTTCGGGTGCCTGCCCAACCATATAGCGGGCAAGGGCATGATCCGCGCGATACGCTCGCGCAATCCCAAAGCGAACATCGTCGCGATAGACTACGACGCGGGCGCGACGAAGGTCAATCAGGAGAACCGGATCAAGCTGATGCTGGCGTCGGCGCGGAAGGAGGGTTAACCCTCCCTATCCCGCATCGCCGTATACTTTGTCTTATCCATCATCGCGCGGTAGGCGGGGCGTATGATGCGGTTGCCCGTGAGCGCCTCCTCGACGCGGTGCGCGCACCAGCCCGCGATCCTGGCTATCGCGAACAGCGGCGTAAACAGTTCCTCCGGTATGCCCAGCATCTGGTACACCAGGCCGCTGTACATATCCACGTTAGCGCACACGCGTTTTTTCGTGCCCAGCTTCGCGTATAGCGCGCGCGTGCCCTGCCTCTCGATGCGTTCCATCAGCTGGAACGCGTTGGTCTGCGCGGTCTTGCGCGCGAGCGAGGCCACGCACTGCTTGAGCATCAGCGCGCGCGGATCGCTCAGCGTATACACCGCGTGCCCCAGACCGTATATCTTGCCGGATCGGTCCCCGGCCTCCCTGTCGCGAATCTTGCATAGATAGCGGTATATCTCGTCCTCGTCGGTGGGATCGAGTACGTTCGCGTGCACGTCGCGGAACATCTCCATTACCTTTTGGTTCGCGCCGCCGTGCAGCGGGCCTTTCAGCGAGTTGATCGCGCCGGCTATGCATCCGTATGTATCGGTGGCGGTGGACGCTAGCACGCGGCAGGTGAACGCGGAGTTGTTGCCGCCGCCGTGCTCGGCGTGGAGTATCAGCATCAGGTCCAGCAGCAGCGCCTCTTCGCGGGTGAAACAGTTGTCCGGGCGCAGCATGTGCAGGAAGTTCTCGGCGACGGAGCCTTGCGTTGGCGTATGCACGAGCAAGGATCGGTTGTCGTAATAATGCCGCTTGACCGCGTATGCGTCCGCGATGATGACGGGTAGCCGCGCTATCAGCTCGACGGACTGGCGGACGAGGTTCTCGCTGGACAGATTGTCGGGGTCGGGGTCGTAGGAGTATAGCGCGAGCACGGCGCGGCTTAGTTTGTTCATCACGTTTTGGCTGGGCGCTTTGAGTATCATATCCTCAAAGAACCCGTCGGGCAGTTTCCGCCCGTTCTCGATCAACGATTTGAACGAGGCGTACTGATCCGCGTTGGGCAATCGTCCCAGCAGGAGCAGGTATGATACTTCCTCAAACCCGAACGTGCCAGCCTCGCGGTGCGCCTGGACGATATCCATAACATTGATGCCGCGATAGTACAATCGTCCGTCCGCCGGGATCGGCACGCCGTCCTCCATATGGTAGCCGCGCACGCTGCCGATGCGAGTCACTCCCGCAATAACGCCAGTGCCATCCGAGTTTCGCAGGCCGCGCTTGACGCTCTCGTGTTCAAACTGTTCGGGCGGGATAGTATACGCGCTCTCCATCTGCGCGCACATGTCGGATAACGCTTGGCGCATGCTCGAAGCCCCCTTTCCGCATTCTTCCAGTATAACGCGAACGCGCGCGCCGCGCAAGCGGGGGAAGGGGTTTGAATGAACGCGCTCTCTATATAGGAAAGCCCCCTCTATCGCTTCGCGGCGTAGGGGGCTTTCCTAGGATAGTAGACGCGCGAAGCGCCAGAGGGTACGCCCCTCCCCCGCGCTAGTAATCTGCTTCCTCCCACGCCGCGTCCAGCATCGCTACGATGTTCTCCGGCGGCACGTTGCCCATGATGTTATGCACCTGGTTGAACACAAACCCGCCGCCCGGCTTGAATATCCGGATCATCTCGCGCGTGTGCGCCGCGACTTCCTCCGGCGTGCAGCTCCATAACACCCGCTGCGTATCGCACCCGCCGCCCCAGAAAGATATCCTATCGCCAAACTCGCGCTTGAGCCGCGCCGGGTCCATATTGCGCGCGGATATCTGCACGGGGTTCAGCGCGTCAACGCCGCTCTCGCACAGCGCGGGCATCAGCTCGTATATCCCTCCGCAATTGTGCATGAATATGATATGGTCGCTGTTATCGTGCACGTGTTTGTTGAACGCCTGGAATACGGGCAGGCATATCTCCTCGTACGCGTCCGGCACCACCATAGGCCCCGCTTGAGTGCCTAGATCGCTGTTGACCTCTATACCCTGTATCCATCGCCCGTAAGCGCGGTTCATCGCGTCGTAACGCTCTATCTGATCGGACAACCGCCGCGCCAGCGATTCCTTCACCGCGTCCGGATCGGTCAGCATGTCGCACGCGAAATCCAGACCGTCAAAGAACGCGGAGTAGCCCATCATGATCGTGAACTTGTCCGTCTCTTTGTATAGACGCTCGGCGCGCCGCGCAAACAGACCCATCCGCTCCGCGTCGGGCAGGCCGTATCCGTCCGGTATCGCGCCGTCAAAGAAAAACCCTCCGGCCGGCATCGTCGCGCCGTCCTTTATCCCGGTGAACTTCCACGCCCCGTCGGGCATTCGCTCCGGCGCGAAGCGGCTCGATACGTCAAACTCGTAATCCCCGCGCGGGTTCCACCGCCTATGCGTAGGCCACGGCGGGTTGAGCAGTATCGTATCCACATGGAACCGCTCGATGATATCGTCGTCTACGCGCGCCAGTAATTGGCCTTGATCGGCTAGCTCGATATTGTCCGCGGACAGTCCCAGATACTCGCGCAGGTTCTTGTACGCGAATATGGATATGCCCGTTGAGAAATGCATGCCCAGATCGATAGGCACGCGATCCACGCTCTGCCGTCTGACCGCGCGGCGTACGCGCTCGCGGCTGGATATCGCAGTCGGCATATATTCCACCCCCCGGTTATACTCCGTTCCGTCCGAACCGCTCCGCATCCGCGAAGCCGGGCAATCCGGACGGAGTATAGTATTCCCCGTTAAGGCGGGATTTCCTCCTGCGTCCTCTATCTTTCGCCGATTATCGCCGATACCGGCTCGTTTTGGGCGAGATCGTTGGCGGTTCGCATCCTCTGTTGTCGAGAAAACAATTTTTTTCGTTTTTTGTATATACATATTGACAAAAACGTAAGCAAGTATTACAGTATATCCAGCATATTATATGTCGCGCCGTATAAAGCGCGGCAGAAGGAGGGCTACCATGAACGTCCGTAAACTGACGGCCATCGCGCTGGCCGCGCTGATTACGCTGGGAGCGGCGTCCGCGCTGGCGGATACCGTGCCGCTGAAGGTATGGGGCAGCCAGGAAAACCAGGCTCTGCTGGGCGAGCTTATCGAGGAGTTCAAGGCCGCGAACCCCGGCGTTGAATGGGATATATCCCTGGGCGTGGTCAGCGAGGCCGACGCGCAGACGCGCTACTCCGAAGACCCCGCCGCGGCAGCCGATATATTCGCGTTCGCGAACGATCAGCTGCGCACGCTGGTCACGTCCGACTCGCTGTCGGAGATCGCGGGCAGTCGCTTGGAGGCCGTCGAGGCCGCCAACACCGCCGGATCGGTCGAGTCCGCCACGCTGGACGGCGTGCTCTACGGATTCCCCATGACCGCCGACAACGGCTACTTCATGTACTACGACAAATCCGTATTCAGCGAGGAAGACGTGCTCTCGCTGGACAGGATGCTGGAGGTCGCCAACGCCGCCGGTAAGAAGGTGTTCATGGACGTGTCCAACGGCTGGTATATCGCGTCGTTCTTCCTGGGCGCGGGATGCACGCTGGATATCGGCGAGGACGGCAAACAGATTTGCGACTTCAACAACGCGAACGGACTTGCGGCGGCGGAGGCTATCCGCAAGTTCACCGCCGATCCCGCCTTTATGACGGGCGACGACTCCGTGCTGCAGGGTGGCATGGGCGGCTCTATCGCGGCGGGAGTATCGGGCACGTGGAACGCGTCCGCGATGGAAGATAAGCTGGGCGAGAATTACGCCGCGGCTCCGTTGCCCTCGTTTACGTGCGGCGGCGAGCTGAAGCATATGGCCTCCTTCATCGGAACAAAGATCCTGGGCGTTAACTCGCTGTCCGATTACGTCAAGGAAGCGATGCAACTGGCGGAGTATCTCACCAACGAAGCGTCGCAGCTGAAGTTCTTCGAACAGCGCGCGCTCGGACCGACAAACATCGTCGCGGCAGCCAACCCCGCCGTTCAGGAGAATATCGCGCTGGCCGCGCTCAGCGCGCAGAGCGCCTGGGGCGTGAGCCAGAAGAACGTCCTCAACGGATATTGGGGCCCTGCGGAAGCGTTCGGCCTTGAGATGGAGAATAAATCGGACGCTGATCTACAAGGATTGCTCGATCAGCTAGCGTCGCAGGCAACGCAGTAATGGCATACTGATAACGCCGCCCCCTTTGGCTCGTCCGCCGTCAAAGGGGGCTTCAGTCTGATTACAGGAGGTCGTTATGGCTGTGAAAAAACGCGATCCCTTCTATCTAAGGTTAGCTCGCGGGTTTAACGAATACATCCGCATGTTCCGGGAAGGGGATCTTTGGACGCGCCTTTCGTACCTGATCATGGGCGCGGGCAGCCTCGCGCGCGGCCAGATAGCGAAAGGATTGCTGTTCCTCGGCGGCGAGGCCGCTTTTATTTGGTTCTACGCCGGGTTCGGCTGGCGGTACCTGAAGGACTTCGGCACGCTGGGCACGAACGCCCAGCTTCGCGTATGGGATGAGGCTGACGAGGTGTTCAGACGCATCCCGGGCGACAACTCTATGCTGATACTGCTCTACAGCGTGCTGACGCTTGCGGCGATCCTGCCTCTCGTTATGCTGTGGAAGTCGAACGTCCGCGCGGCGTACAAGGCGCAGAAACTGCGCGAGTCGAACAAAAGCCTTCCCGGATTCCTCGCGGACGCTAAGACGCTGCTGGACAATCGATTCCACATGACGCTGCTCTCGTTCCCGATGATCACACTGGCGCTGTTCACCGCGCTGCCGATCGTGTTCATGGTGCTGATCGCGTTCACTAACTTCGATAAGTCGCATCAGCCGCCGGGATCGCTGTTTGGCTGGGTCGGGCTGGCGAATATGCGCAACGTCGTTTTCTCCAACCCGCTTTACGCGCGCTCGTTCGGCGGGATCCTGGGATGGACGTTCGTGTGGGCCGTGTTCGCTACGTTCAGCAACTACATATTGGGCATGATCCTCGCGCTGATGATCAACAAAAAGGGGATCAAGCTCAAGCGTATGTGGCGCACGATATTCGTCACGACCATCGCGATACCCCAGTTTGTCAGCCTGATGCTGGTATCTAAGATGTTCACGGATACGGGCGTTGTAAACGTGATACTGCAGCGGCTGCATATCGTAAGCTCGCCGATACCGTTCCTAACCGACGCTAACTGGGCGCGCTTCATGGTCGTCATGATCAACATCTGGGTGGGTATCCCTTACACGATGCTGATGTCTACGGGCATACTGATGAATATCCCGGCGGAGCTTTACGAGAGCGCGAGCATCGACGGCGCTACCCCCGTCCAGACGTTTATATCGATCACGCTGCCGTATATGCTGTTCGTGACCGGACCTTACCTTATAACTACGTTCGTTGGGAACATCAACAACTTCAACGTCATCTACCTTCTGACCGCCGGCGGCCCGGCTACGCTGGATTACTACCAGGGCGGCAAGACCGACCTGCTGGTGACCTGGCTGTATAAACTGACCGTCAACGAACAGAATTACTCGCTGGCCTCCACCATCGGCATATTCATATTCGTCATCGTCGCGGCTCTGTCGCTGACGGTGTACAACCTGACCGGTTCGGTGAAGAAGGAGGATCAGTTCTCATGACGAACGCGGAAATATATAAGCCCGCTGGCAGGAGCGCTTCCATCAAATCGCGCGAACGCGCGGCTAACGCAGCTATATATACCGTGCTGTCGGTGATGAGCCTGTTCTGGCTGCTGCCGGTGCTATGGCTGCTCGTGTCCAGCTTCCGGGGCGAACCGGGCGCGTACACGGAGTATATCATGCCCAAACAGTGGACGCTGTCCAACTATACGCGGCTCTTCACCGATACCGCGCTGTTCAGCTTCCCCAGATGGTACATGAACACGCTGTTTGTCGCGGTCTGCTCGTGCGCGATCACCACGTTCCTGACGCTGATGGTCGCGTATACGTATTCCAGGCTTAGGTTCCGCTGGCGGCGCGGGCTGATGAATATATCGCTGGTGCTGGGCATGTTCCCCGGGTTCATGAGCATGATCGCGATATATCACTTCATGAAGGCGATCGGGCTTGACCAATCGCTCGCCGCGCTGATAATGGTTTACTCCGGCGGCGCGGCGCTGGGATACTACGTCGCCAAAGGATTCTTCGACACGATCCCTAAGGCGCTGGACGAGGCCGCGACTATTGACGGCTGCACGCGCAACGGGATCTTTTGGAAGATCATACTGCCCTCGTCCTTGCCGATCGTCGCTTACACAGCCTTGACCGCGTTCATCGCGCCGTGGCTGGACTTCATCTTCGTATCGGTGATAATGAAGGACAATTACGCCAACTATACCGTGTCGGTCGGGCTGTTTAGGATGATCGAGAGGGAGAATATCTACCAGTATTACACGAGGTTCTGCGCGGGCGCGGTGCTGGTCGCGATACCCATCACGCTGCTGTTCGTCAAGATGCAGAAGTATTATGTGGAGGGCGTGACCGGAGGCGCGGTCAAGGGCTGATAATCCGGCGCGCATGCAGGCCCGGCTTATCGTCCGGGTCTGTTTTTACGACGCGCGCCGGCCTTGACCTTAAGCGCCGCCGGATATATACTATCACGCGTAACGTATCCACACGGGTTGTTGATAACCCTGAGTATAACCTGTGCTCTCGCGCCGTGAAGCTGTGGAAAGGAGCGCCGCGCCCGAATGGAACCATCATCACGCGTCGCGGGGCTGGACGTTGGCGATCGCCGGATTGGCGTTGCCGTATCCGATTCGTCGCTTACGCTGGCTCAACCCGTCGGAATATTCATCCATAAGGGATGGAGCCAGGATATACAGACGATAAAGCGCATGCTGGAGCCATACGGCGTGAAGCGGATCGCGGTAGGCGATCCCGTGCGCGACGACGGATCGCAAAGCGCGCAGTCGCGGAAGATACGTTTGTTCGGAGACGCGCTGTCGCGGGCTGGATTCGACGTTGTATACTGCGATGAGCGGCATACCAGCCTGGAAGCTGCGGAGTTGCTGCGTTCGGCGGGTAAAAAGGCCGGGCGCGGCAAGGTTGACGCGGCGGCGGCAGCGGTGATACTGCAGCGCTGGCTGGACGAGTATCGCTCAAGCCCCAATAATCGATCGAGGTGACGGGCATATGCTCCAATCGGATGAACATAGAGAATACACCGCCGACGCGGAACGCGGCGCGCTGGGCGAGATCGAGCTGATCGACGAGGATGGGAACGCGACAAAGTTCGCTCACCTGCTCACGCTGAACCATAACAACGAGTCGTATCTGGCTCTGACGGGGATACAGCGCGGCGAGGATCAGGATCACGACGAGATAACGGTCGGATTCCTTAGGATCGTTCCGCAGAAAGACGGCGGCGATGTGTATAGGGACGATATCCCGGAGGAGATCGTTGAGGAACTGTTCGTGAAACTTAACGAACACATGGAAGAGACGTTTGCCGACGCGGGCGGCGAATAAAGCGGGTTTGGGCAAGGGTGTTGACGGATTGTGCGCGGTAGGTGGCTTTCCCACAAAATAGGGCACATCGAAAAATCAAGATCCTTCCGGGACCTTCGGGCTTATCCACAGTTTCAACCCGCCTACTCCTGCTACTACGGATTATATATTCCTCCTCTACTGAAGGAGCGGCCTAGAAACGGAGCGTGTTAATATGAGATTCCGCTGCCAAACAAAGCAGCTGCAAGAAGCTATAGCCATCGCCGTTAAGGCGGTCAGCGCAAGACCTAGCACACCCATTCTGGAGGGTCTGCTGATTGAATCGGATGAGAACGGTATTAAGTTGACCGGGTCGGATGAGTTGACGACCATTACGACGTCAATAGACGCGTCTATCCTGGAAGAGGGTAGGTTGGCGTTGCCGGGTAGGTTGTTATCCGATGTAATTCGGAAGCTGCCCGACGCGGACGTTGAGTTGCGTTTCGATGAAAACGATCCGTCAAGGAAAGCGTCGTTGAGATGCTTGGGGTCGAGGACGATGCTCACTGGGTTGAACGCGGATGATTATCCGGTGAGGCAAGAGGTCGAAGAGAAGGTGGGGTTTACAGCGCCGCAGGAAGGGTTGCGGACGCTGATACAAAGGACGCTGTTTTCCGTAGCAACGGACGAGAGCAGGCCAATTTTAACGGGCGCGTCGCTGGAAGTGGGCGAGGACGGTTTGACGATGGCTGCGCTGGATGGGTTTAGGCTGGCTATCGCGCATATGGACGCGCCGGAATCTGAGAGGATGGGTTGCTCTCCGGTGCAGGTGGTTATACCGGGAAAGGTGTTAGGGGAGCTTCAGCATATACTCTCGGGCGATGAGGAGCCCGCGGAGATATCTATCAGCGATAGGTTTATACGTTTTAGGGTAGGACGCACGCAGATTGACGCGAGGTTGTTAGAAGGCGAGTTCATGAAGTACAGGCAGATACTGCCAACGGATTGGCAGACGCGTATAGTAGCGCCGATACCGGCTTTAGCGGAAGCGCTGGATAGGGCGTCGTTGATAGCAAGGGTGAGTAAGAATAACCTTGTGAAGCTCACGATCAATGAGGATCAGTTGACTGTGTCGTCGAACGCCGAGCAGAATCAGAGTCAAGAAGAAGTAGAAGGCGTATCGACGGAGGGGAAGCCGCTAGAGATTGCGTTTAACGAGAGATATTTGAACGATATACTAAAGGTGCTGGATGATGATGAGATAGAGGTTCGTTTTCAGACGAACGTGAGTCCGTGCATACTCAAGCCGTTAGAGGGGGATGAGTATCTGTATTTGGTTCTGCCGATTCGCGTCTATTTGGCGCCGGCAAGGTAGGGTTGGGCAATGCGCGTAAAGCGCGTAGAGTTGAGGAGGTTCAGGAATTACGCGGAAGCGGAGTTTGAGCCGGACGCGGGAATAACCGTGCTATGCGGGAGGAACGCGCAGGGGAAGACGAATCTAATAGAGGCAATAGTGTTGTGCAGTGTGGGGAGGTCGCATCGCACGAAACATGACAGAGAGTTGATCCAATGGAACGAGAGCAAGGCGGTTGTGGGGGTGGAGACGGAGAACAGGGATGGGACGCATGATGTAAAGATCGTGTTGAGTCAAGGAGGGGGGCGGGGGGCAAAGCAAGCATTGATAGGGTCGTCGCCGGCGGCGAGGATAGGCGAGTTAATGGGTCATGTGCCCAGCGTACTGTTCTCGCCGGAGGATTTGGGTTTGGTAAGGGAAGGACCCGGGGAGAGGCGGCGGTTTATAGATATGATGATATCGCAAATAAGGCCGCAGTACTTTTACGCGCTGCAGCAGTATTCGCGCGCGCTAAAACAGAGGAATGGGTTGTTAAGGGAATTGGCGTGGAAGGGGATAGAGGAGGGGAAGGCAGAGGGGTTGTTAGAGCCGTGGGATGAGATGGTAGCGGAGGCAGGGGGAAGGATTGTAAGGGGGAGGAAGTGGTTTGTAAAGAGGTTGGGAGAGGTTGCAAGGGAGGCGCATGGGCATTTGTCAACGGGGGATGAGGCGCTAGGGGTTAGGTATGTTTGTTCGTGGGGGGGGATGAGGAGTGACGGGGATGGGGATGGAGGTGGAGATGGGGACGGGGAGACGGATGTTGGGATGGCGCTGCTAGATGGGTTGAGGCAAGGCAGAGGAAGGGATCTGGCGGCAAGAAGTACAGGAGTAGGGCCGCACAGGGATGATATAGAATTGACATTGAATAGGAAAGAGGCAAGGGTATATGCGTCGCAAGGTCAGCAAAGGACGGCAGCAATAGCGTTGAAGCTAGCAGGGTTGAGCACGCTGAAAGATGAGTTGGGGGAAACGCCGGTATTGTTATTGGATGATGTGATGTCAGAGTTGGATGCGGAAAGGAGGAGGAGGTTGCTAACATGGATGGAGGGGGTGCAGACAATAATTACGTGCACGGATGCGGATGATGTGAGAGGAGCGAGTGTAGGGAAGTTCTGCGCAGTGAGGGGTGGGGAGATTGGGTAAGTTGGGTAAGGGGTTTAAAAGAAAGGAGGGGTTGGTTTGCAAGGTGGGAATATGAGGTTCAAGCCGAAGGAAATGGCGACGTTAGGGATTTTGAGCGCGATAGGGATTGTGCTAGGGTTATGGGTTATGATTCCATTGATACCAAGCGCGCCGTTTCTGAAGTACGATCCAGCGGATGTGCCTATATTTTTAGGGGCGCTGATGTTTGGGCCGGTGGCAGGGGTGATGATGACAGTAGTAGTAAGTGTAGTGCATAGTTTGTTCGAAGGGGTTAGTGGGATCAGTGGGTTGATCATGCATGTGGCGGCGACAGGGTGCGCGGCGTTAGTGATAGGGGTGGTGTATAGGGGGAGAAAGACAAGGTTGGGGTCGATAGTAGGGGTGCTATGCGGGGCGTTGGCGATGACCGTGTTGATGGTACCGTTGAATTTGGTAGTGACGCCGTTGTTTACAGGGTGGCCAGTGCAGGCGGTGGCGGAGTTGCTGTTGCCGGCGATTATACCGTTTAACGTACTGAAAGCGGGTATCAACGGCGCGTTAGCGCTGACTCTATTCTACGCGCTGGCAGGAGCAAGGATTATTGATATCTAAGATTGCCCATAGATAAGTAGGCAAAAGAATCAGAGCGGCACATGGGTCCAGCGGCACGCTGGTCAGGGGGTCAAGGGGGGCTGAAGCCCCCCTGCGGGGTCTGGGGCAGCGCCCCAGCGTA
>JAIRSO010000061.1 GCA_031255415.1 Oscillospiraceae bacterium | reverse complement strand
ATTAAGGAACGGTTTGTGTGAGGCAGGAGAATCCATCCCCGAACGGCTTCGAGCTTCTCGTGTGGGAGCAAAACCATTTGATCAACGTTTCCGAAGCCAACGCGCCTATCGATTTCCCTATGCATTGGCATTCGGAGGTGGAGATCATCGCGCCGATGCAGAGCGATTATAGGCTTAGCGTCGGGCGGCGCGTTTACGATTTGGACGAGCGCGACGTCGCTTTCGTGACCCCGGGCGAGATTCACGCCATATCCGCCGCGCGGAATAAACCCTCGCTCGTACTGCAGTTTCCACAAGCGCTGCTGACCACCCTGCATGACTTTAGCAGGTCTTGGAGCCTGTTTTCCATAAAGCCCGTCGTGAGGCACTGCGACGAACCCGAATTAGCCCGCTCAACGCTGGACGCTATGCGGGATATCCAGGCTCTGCGCCACTCGGGCAAGCCGTTCGCGGAGGCTAGGATTTACGCGCGCGTGCTCGATGTATTCGCCGCGTTGGGCGAATATATAATGGAAACGGCTCGCGGAGCCGGAGACTTCGCGCCTGCCGGCGAGAATACCAGAAAGATCGCGGAGGCTTGCGCGCATATTTTGGAAAACTGCGGCCAGCCTCTCACGCTCGAAGATATGTCCGCCCGGATGGGTTACAGCAAGTTCTACTTCTCGCGGCTGTTCAAGAGCTGCACGAATACCTCTTTCCTGTCGTTCGTTACGGAGGCGCGCATGAAAAAAGCCGTGCGACTGCTCGCCGATAAGGACAGCGGCATGACCGACGTCGCGATGCGGTCGGGGTTTGGCAGCTTGAGCACGTTTAACCGATTGTTCAAACTGCATAAAGGATGCACGCCGTCGGAGTATCGGCGCATGTTCATCAACCTGCACGACGGCTGATTATCCCGCTCCGTTACGGCTCCTTATACCTCACGAACGCCAGCCGCTTTGAGTCCGGCGACCACGAGTTAACATTGAGCGTGCCCTGCCCGCCGTACATGGATACCAGCGTCCTGGGTTCGCCTCCGTACGAGGAGATCAGGCGTATCTCCACATGCTTCCCGGCTGGATGTTCGCCCGGCTTGACCTCGTCCGCTAGGTACGATATGTACGCGACCATCCCGCCATCCGGCGATGGATGCGCGAACCAATTGTTTCTATCGTCGTTGGTCATCCGCGTCTGCTCCGATCCGTCCGCGTTCATCCTGTATAACTGCATCAACCCGCTCCGCACGGAGTTGAACCATATATACCGCCCGCCCGGCGAATACTCCGGCCCGTCGCTTAAGCCCGGTTCGAACGTCAGCCGCTTTTCCTCGCCCCCGTCCGCCGGGATCGTGTATACGTCGTACTCGCCGTTGCGCTCGGCGCAGTATGCCAGCGTCGTCCCGTCCGGCGACCACCCGTGCAGATAACTGGGCGCGATCGGGGTTATCAGCGAGGGCTTGCCGCCGTCCAGCGATATGGAGTACACGCGCGACTGCCCGTCTTCAACCGTGTGATGACTGACCGCGATCCTCCCGCCGTCCGGCGACAGCACGTGATCGTTGTTGCACCGGACGCAATACCCCGTGTCAATCCTGTCGATCATCCCGGTTTCCAAATCATACGACATGATGTGACCATAATCGTTATAGATCAACCGCGCGCCGTCCTTCGACCAGTTGGGCGCTTCCACGCAGTGCGCGAACGTCTTCAGCGTCGTGACATTACCCGTCTCAACGTCCACCGTCTCCAGGTACGACTCCGCGTCGCGGACGTAAAACGGCCCGCGCTCAACAATTACATTCATATAACGCTCCTCATCTCTTCGGCTTGATGTTCAGGTTAACGCCCAGCTTATCCTCGCTGTCGATGATCGTCCAGCTGCTGCCGGGATAGTATCCTACCGTCCGCGCCTTGTAACCCTTGCCCTCCAGTTCGCCTACTATCGCGTCGCGGCGAGATCCCACCTCGAACCCCAGATGATGCACGCCTTGACCGTGTTTGTCCAGGAATTCACGGAACGTCGATGGATTGCCGTCCGGCTCGTGCAGTTCGACGACGAACGGCCCCGCGTTTATCACCGCTAGCTTCAGCCCGTACCGCGCTGGCTGGCCTCTGTACGTGAGGCCCGGATCGTCACGCGGCTCGCTTACGCGTATCTCCGGTACCGGCGCGCCGAACAACTCCGCCCACTCGCGCGCGGCTGTCTCGATATCCTCCACTATGACCGCGACTTGAATAAACCCATCGAATCCGATAGGGTTGTCCATATAATATTACTCCATCCTTATTACATAATAGTATGGTTGCCCGCGCTAGCCCTTCACCGAACCCAGCACCAATCCCGTCGTGAAATACTTCTGCAGGAATGGATACGCTAGCAGTATCGGTATCATGCCCAGGAACAACTGCGCGGCGTTGGTCGTGCGCGCGTTGACCGTGTTGACGAACCTCTGCAGCGCCTCGGACATGTTTGTCGCGTTGCGGAAGAACGCCTCCGGATTGATCACGACCGTGCGCAGGTAACTCTGCAGTGGGTATGACTCTATCTTGTTCATGTAGATCATGCCGTCATACCAGCTGTTCCAGTGATTGACCAGCGAGAACAGCGCTACAGTCGCGATCGTCGGCGTTGATACGGGCAGAATCAGCGATACCAGCGTGCGCGCGTGCCCCGCTCCGTCGATGTACGCGGCCTCGATCAGCTCCTGCGGCAGCCCGCGTATGTAGTTCATCACGACCAGCATGCTGAACACGGGCAGCGCGCCGGGCAGCACCAGCGCCCAGAGGCTGTTGATCAAGCCCGTGTACCTTACGATCAGATACATCGGGATCATGCCCGCCTGCAGCAGTATCGTTATCACAAAATACCACGAGAACACCGAACGCGCGCGGAATTCCTCCCTCGGCCTGGATAACGGATACGCCGTCAGTATGATCAGCGCGAGATTCACCGCCACTCCCAGCGCCGTGCGCTTGACCGAGATCCACAGCGCGGTTGAGAACGCGTTCGAGTTCAGTATGAATTTATACGCGTCCGTGTTGAATCCCTTAGGCCAGAACGCGACCTCGCGCGCGACTACCGCTATCTTGTTTGAGAACGATATTGCCAGCAGATTCACGAACGGCAACAGACATAACAGCGAGGACGCGATCAACACCGCGTGGTTGACCGCCAGGAACGTCTTGCGCGCGGCGGATACCTTCCTTGCCATAACGCCGCCTCCCTAATAGATGCGGTAGCCCGCGACGCGATCCGCGAGATAATAACTAACCACTATGAACACAAACGATACGACGGACTTGAATAGTCCCGCCGCCGTCGACAGCGCGAACTGCGCGTTCTGTATGCCCAATCGGTATACAAACGTATCGAGGATATCCCCGGTTGTATACACGGCGGGGCTATATGTATTGTATATCTGGTCGAATCCGCCGTTGAGTATGTTCGCCATGCTCAGCACCGTCATCAACGCGATCGTCGTCATGATCCCCGGCAGCGTTATCGCCAGCGTCTGCCGCCAGCGTCCGGCTCCGTCGATCTCCGCCGACTCGTACAGCGCGGGATCGATCCCGGTCAGCGCCGCCAGATATATCACCGACCCAAACCCGAATCCCTTCCATATCTCCGTGACGACCATCGTGATCGGGTACGCGACCTTGTCACCTAGAAAGAACACCGGCCCGATCCCTGCCTTGCCCAGCGCCTGGTTGACTATCCCGCTGGACGGGGAGAGTATATCGACGAATAGTCCGGCGAGTATAACCCAGGATAGAAAGTTGGGTATGTATACTATGGTTTGATACGTTCGCTTCAGCCGCGTTGACGCGACCTCGTTGAGCAGCAGCGCGAATATCACCGGGACGATGATCCCGCCCGCCATCTTGCCCAGTGAGATGACGACCGTGTTGCGTATCACGTTGAGTATGTCCGGCATTGTGAACAGGTTGCGGAAATTCTGCATGCCTATCCACTGAGAACCGAATAATCCCTTTGTGGGCACAAACTTCTGGAACGCGATGGATACGCCCGCCATAGAGCCGTAACTGTATATCCCAACCAGTATAACAGCCGGGATCAGCATAAAGTACAGCGGGAGCTCGCGCATGAGTCTGTCGCGCCGCCTGGTCGATCGGGCGATGGTTCGGGTCTGCGTCAACGGAACCGCTCCTTCCCCGCTGTTGTTGTACGTTGCGTGGGTTAGGGGATGGCCGCGCCGTTTCTAGCGGCGCGGCACGCGGCGCGAATGGTTAGTCGATCGGGTAGAGTATCTCCAGCTCGTCAAGGCACTGCTGCCCGCCCGCGCTTAGGAAATCGTTCACCCATTGGTCGAAATACTCCAGCGGACGGTCTGCGCGAATGATATCCGTGAACGCCGTCTGCATCATGCTAACCCATACGGAGGAGTTTTGTATGTAGATGTCCGGGCGCGCGGTAGACATGACGCTGTCCACATAAGCGCCGTCGGGGCGGTATTTGGATAGCGCGATGACGCATGAGCCTTGTAATTCGTTGCTGGCTTCATACATCTGCCCCCATGCGCCGTAGCCGGAGGTGGTGATGTTCGTTCCGTTCTGGAAATCAACGATCTGGTCATATAAGGGTTTCACGGAGCCGGGAAGCGCGTCCTTAGAGCCGATCTTGAACGCGTCAATTAGCTCCTGCGTGTGAAGCTCGGTGGGGATGCCAACATAGATCGGGGATAATCTGTACTGCTCGTTGTCCCAGTAGTAGTAATAGTCTTCCTCGCTGGGCACCTGCACGCAGACTTCCTCGTATAGGTTCAGGATCTTGATGATCGCTTCAGGGTTCTCGCAGTTAGCGTTGATCATGAACACGTCAACCGATTTGTTGCTCTGCTCGCCAACCTTGTAAGATACTCCGTCGGAGACGGGGACAGGGTAGGGGCGAGTGAGAACGCCGGAGGATGTGTACGAGTAGTTGAACGGGTGCCACGTTCCCCAGTTGCTATGGAACATCATGCCATACTTGCCGTTAGTAATGTCAGGCTCCATAGTGGCGGTGTCCTTGACAATGAATTCCGGGTCGATGATCCCCTCGGCATAGAGGTCGCGCAGGAGCGAGAGGGTCTGCTTCATCCCGTCTTCGATGACAGGGGTGGTCATCTTGCCGGAGGAGTCGCGGTAGAAGAACTCAACGCCGTTGTTGTAAGAAGGTACGCCGAAACCAGAGAGGATACCGTTAGCGTTGCCGAAATTGTTAGTAAGGATGCTCTTGTCAAGGGCGAGTCCGAAAGTGTCGGGAATGCCGTTGCCGTCAGGATCGTCAAAGGTGAATCGGCGCGCAAGGGCGATGAATTCGTCCATAGTGGAAGGAGCACGCTCAGAGAGGTTCTCAAGCCAGTCATCACGAATCCAGAGGAAAGGGGCTTGATGGAAATTGTCGTTCATGTAAGGGAAGCCGTAGAGGCGGCCGTCAAAGGAAGCGCCTTCAAAGCAGTCCGGGAAGCGGGAGGGGTAGTTGGCTATTTCGGGGGATGCGTAGGCGGAGAATAGGTCGGTGATATCAAGGAGGTAGCCCGCTTCGTAAGCCTGTTGGATAAAGCTGCGGTCAGCCCAACGGAATACGTCGGGGAGGTCGCCAGCCGCAAGAAGCGCGTTGAGTTTGTCGCGGTAAGCATCAGTAGTGATGTCCGCAGAGAAGGCAACCTCAAGGTCGATGTTGAGGCGGTCTTTAATAAGGCGGGACCAGCGGTTGGTTTCGTAAGTGTCGCCATCAAAGAACTGCTGGACTTGGGAGGCTTGTACGCCCCAAGTGATAGTAACAGGGGATTCGTAAGCGGAAGTAGCGGGGGAGGATGAAGCGGAAGCAAAAGCAGGCAAGCACAAAGCAGCGATTAGGATCGCCGCTAAAAGTGCGAGGCCAATACGGGTACGTTTCATAGAGTAAGCCTCCTTGTTTAGTCGATTTTTAACGGTCGTACAGCCTTCTCATATATGAAGTGTACAACTATACAACGAGTTTCTCTACTCAATCATTGCTGCCAACCGGTCAATTATTGCGCTGTTGGACAGCCAATAGGCAAAGCATCAACCACCCTCGCATAAAAGAAAAAGGGTCCAGCGTCACGCTGGTCCAGGGGTCAAGGGGGGCGGATAGCCCCCCTGCGGGGTCTGGGGCGGAGCCCCGGGGCGCTTGGGCTACAGCCTGGGGGCGCCCGGGAGCCTAGCTCAGCGT